>ONWQ01000098.1 GCA_900321565.1 uncultured Eubacteriales bacterium | reverse complement strand
GGCCCATCATGGGTCCGCCCAGAATCAGCCGGCCGGAAGTAATCTTCATTCCACCGGCTGCAGCCAGAAGAAGGCTGACCGGCATGCCGACCGGGGCAAGGTATACGCCTGGTTTTCTCACCTCACCCGCAACCGTAACAAACCGGTCCGTCACCGGTTTCCCTTCAAGCGCACGCAATGCGTTCAGGGCCGTGGAAACACTGACCACTGTACACCCCACACTGCCCGGGAGTGCCCCCGGTGGCACTGTCCGCCCGGTAGCACTGAATACCAGCGCCTGTTCATCACCGATCGGGTAAACCGTAGGCAGGAGATGAATCCGGACAGGCGGGTTCAGTGTACTCTGCTTCAGAGCATCCTGTAAGGCAGCCCGCTGCTTTTCATAATGATCCTTCAGACAGATCACGGCTTCCCTGGCATGCACTATGCCCGCCAGTCTTGACGCGGCTTCAGTCAACTGCACTGCATACCGGTGCATAAGATACTGATCGCTTTTCAGAAGTGGTTCGCATTCCGCGCCATTGATCAGCAGGATTTCTGCCGGTGCCGAGAGCTTTTTCCATAACGGGAATCCTGCTCCGCCGCCGCCCACAACACCGCCTTGACGCAGCATTTCCAACTCACTCATCTGGCTACCTCGTGAATGTCAATAATCGCCACTATCGCTGCATCGACAGGCGAATCCTGCTGGCCAACTGCCTTGCGTGCTGAAGACCCCTGAGCCACCAGTACCATTTCACCGATACCGGCATCAATGGTATCCACAGCAACCTGTACCTCACCGGTCGGTGTGCCATCCAGTTTTGAAGGTTCGACGATCATCAGTTTTCTGCCCACCAGTGTATCTTCCTTACGCGTCGCCCACAGGTTCCCTACCACTTTTGCGATATACATCCCTTATCCTCCGTATGTCACCTTCATACCCATGGTCCTGGCTGTATCCCTGGCCAGAGGTGTAATAAGCTGCCCCTTCCGGACGCACAGTTCACGGCAGCCGTTTCTGTAAGCAGTCCGGATGTCCGCCTCCGTGATCAGCTTTCCCGGAAGACCTGCAGGTTCTGTACCTGCCGTTTCCCGGACCGGTTCCCGTACAGGGTCCGTATGCGGTACTGACTCGCACACCCCGATAATCTGACACTGGGTATCCTTGCCGGCGCCTGCCGCATTGGCCTCATCCGTATCCATATGCAGTGCCAGTGATGATGCCGCCGTCACACGCACCGGAACACCTTCCAGAATCAGCGGCCGGCTCCCGAGTACCCGCACGCGTACACACTGCCCGTCCTTCACACCAAAGCCTGCTGCATCCTCAGGGGTCATATGCAGATGCCTCTGTGCTACAATGGCCGCTTTCCGCGTCAGCACTGTGTTTCCGGCCTGCAGAGTGATCACGGCAGCATCCTTCAGGTCTCCGGACAGCCGGACCGGTGCCTGGATACCCAGTGCTCTGGCATCCGTCATGGACACCTCCACCTGGGTCTGTTTCCGGGTCGGCCCGAGTACTGCCACATTCTCAAGAATCCCCTTCGGACCGATCAGCCGCACCCGGCACCCGGACAGAAACTGCCCGGGCTGCGAAATCGCGCGCACTTCTTCCAGACGGTCAAGCCCGAACAGGATTTTCAGGTCCTCATCAGAAAGATGCACATGTCTGGCCGACATTTCAGCGGGGATCAGTCTTCCATTGCTGCCTCCGGTTTCCTGCCGGAGACGCTGAAGAACCTCCCGTACAATCGTTTCAACTGGTTCCATATTCATTCCTCTTGCCTGCCGCACGCAGCTGGAGCACATAGAAATAGCTCGAAAGCCGGTTCATGGCAAGCACACAGTCTTCCCGCACAAGGCGCTGTCCATCCCAGAACGCCTGAACTGCCGCCAGTTCTGCATCCCTTGTTACGGCACGTAACCTGTTCAGCTGCGCAGCAAACAGTCCGTGTTCCACACCGGGAAGAATATGCCCGGGAAACCCGAACTCCTCCGGATGATGCGAACACCGGTGTACTTCTTCCGGCGTCATTCCGTCCAGTGTCCAGGCACCCAGTTCTGTTTCCCGCACCTCCGCAGCAAGCACATTCCGCACAAGCCGGAGCGCATCCTCCAGAGGTGTCCTGAACTCAGCCGGGCAGTTCACCGCCAGCACAAGGATTTCGCTTTCCAGCAGATCCAGCTTGCCCCGGAATATGATCCTCGGGTGCGCTTTGCACACCATTTCCCTGGCATTAAGATTGGTCATATGTTCCGGCTTTCTGCCTCCGGGCCGGACCGGTTCAGCCTTTGCCTGCTGCTTTTTTTCACTAGCAGGCCAGTACAGCCTCAGATCTGTCAGGTATGTGCGGGCAGCCGGTGTCAGTTTACATCCTTCGGGCACCTGGTACTGTTCCGGGACACCCTTGGCAAACGCATCCCGTAACTCGCGCTCAGTGATATAGCGCATGGTCCTCACTCCTTCACTCTGGTGAGAGCACGCTCAGCTTTACGCCGCCCGGTCATCAGTCCAGATGCGGGAGTATGCCTTCGACTTCTCCATGCGGACGCGGAATCACGTGCTGGGAAATCAGGTTACCCACCCGTTCCGCTGCAGCCGCACCGGCATCCACTGCCGCCTTGACGGCACCGACTTCGCCACGGACCATGACGGTTACAAGTCCGCCACCAACATGTACCTTACCAATCAGTGTAACGTCTGCAGCCTTGACCATGGCATCGGCAGCCTCGATCGAGCCAACAAGTCCGCGTGTTTCAATCATACCCAGAGCAATCTTATCCTGCGTCATTCCTGATTTCCTCCTTATATTTCCGCTAATGCCTTATGCCCATTACATGCTCACAGATCCAGATGTGGCAGAATCCCTTCCACTTCGGGATGCGGACGCGGGATGACGTGTACTGACACCAGTTCTCCGACACGCTGTGCCGCAGCTGCACCGGCATCCGTCGCCGCTTTCACGGCACCGACGTCCCCGCGCACCATCACGGTCACAAGCCCGCCACCGACGTGCACCTTACCGATCAGTGTCACATTCGCTGCCTTGACCATAGCATCCGCAGCCTCCACAGAGCCGACCAGTCCCTTGGTTTCCACCATTCCCAGAGCAATCTTTTCATAATCCTGACTCATACGCTACCTCCTGAATCCTTTCCATTTCACACTTGAAGAATAGGTTGTGGAATCTCATTGTCTAAATCTTGCCGCGCACCTGACGGAGCACTGCCTGTACGATTCGTTCGATCTCATCACTGCTGACGCCTGCGCCTGCACTCTCCAGCCTTCCGGGTGAACCCGTTGTCCCGCATCCGCAGGCTTTGCCTACATCCTCCGGTTCAATCAGTCCATAAGCCGCGCGCCGGATCTGATAGAGATGATGCACTGTCACATTATCGCTTGTAGCCGACCCGCCCACGGCACCGCAGCCGAGTGTGAATGACGGGCTGATTCCCGTGGTTGCACCGATACCGCCCTGTGTGGACCCGGTATTGACCAGAAGCCGGGAAACCGGTTTTTTCAGTACAAACGTACGTACCATTTCCGGATTATTGGTATGAATGGACAGACTGTGTCCGATCCCCGTATAGTTCAGCAGTGCCAGGCACCGTTCGCACGCATGCTGCCAGTCCGGCTCAGAATAGAACGCCAGAAGCGGAGACAGCTTTTCAATGGAGAACGGGTATCCTTTGCCTACACCCTCCTGCATGCACAGAATAACCCGGGTATCCTGTGGAATCGATATGCCTGCCATCCTGGCTATATCCAGCGCACTTTTCCCGACAATCCGCGGGTTCACCGTATCCGTACCCGGTCTGAGCATCACCGCTTCCAGCTTTTTCTGTTCTTCCCCGGAAACAAAGTACCCACCCTGTTTCTTGAACTGTGCTATGACCTCATCCCGGATACAGTTTTCCGTCACCACACTCTGCTCAGACGCGCATATGGTTCCGTTATCGAACGTCTTGCTGGCCATGATCCTCCGGACCGCGTTCGGAATGTCCGCTGTCCGCTCAATGAACGCAGGAACATTCCCGGGGCCCACGCCCAATGCCGGTGTCCCGGAAGAATAAGCCGCCTTGACCATGGCACTGCCACCAGTCGCAATAATCAGGTTGCTGCGCTTCATCAGTTCCTGCGTCCCGCCCAGGGTCGGCAGTGTCATCATGCTGACCAGGCCATCCGGTGCACCGGCAGACACCGCTGCCGTATTCAGGATCCGCACAGCTTCCCCGATGCAGTTCATGGCCGACGGATGCGGGGATACGATCAGTGCATTCCCGGCTTTCACGGAAATCAGTGCCTTGAAGATTGTGGTCGAAGTCGGGTTCGTGCTCGGCACCAGGCCGGCAACCACGCCCACCGGGATCGCCACTTCCAGCATTTTCTTCTGCGTGTCCTCCCGGATGATCCCGATGGTCTTTTCGTTCCGGATCGAATTGTACACAGTCCGGGCCGCAAACATATTCTTGACAACCTTGTCCGCCACCTTGCCGAACCCGGTATCCTGCACCGCCATTTCGGCCAGACGCTGTGCCGCACCTTCCGCCGCCTGGGCCATGGCGCCCACGATCCGGTCTACCTGCTGCTGGTCCATTTCCGCCAGGACCGCCTGTGCGGCCTTTGCTTTCCTGACCAGATCACGTGCTTCCTGGATCGACGCAAGGTCCTTGTCCAGTTCCACTCCTTCCACTTCCTTCCATTCAGATTATTGACTGCATCAGCTGTTCCGGTATGCCTCAAGAGCAGACAGCAGCTGCGACTTGTTCGCATACCGGATTTCATTGGCCGTCATCGGGAACCCGTCCAGTTTCCGGACAAAACTGCGCAGCTTCACAACTTTCCACTTTTCCAGTTCCGCCATATCCGGCAGATCTTTCCGTGTATGTACGTTTTCCGTTTCGGCCGGCTGTACGTCCACGCCCGTCACCTGTGTATCCGGTGCTTTCCGCGGGCATCCCTGAAGCTCGCGCATGCCGCCTTCACAGCCGCCGCATGCCGCACAGCCTCCCGCTGCCCGTTTTCCCGGGCCGACCGACGGGTCACTGGCCAGCATGCAGAATACTTCCGGCATGGCCCTCGGGATCACATGCGCACTGAGCACATGCCCGACCCGGCCCGCTGCCATGGCCCCGGCATCCACTGCCGCCTGTACCGCCGCAACCTCGCCTTCAAAGCGCACCATTACCAGGCCGCCCCGGACATAATCCGTGCCCAGCAGATGAACATTGGCTGCCTTCAGTCCCGCATCTGCAGCCTCAATGGATGCCAGAAGTCCACTGGTTTCAATCATTCCAAGGGCAGTGATCTCCATGTGCGCTCACCCTTTCCTTCAGTTTCTTTCCTATCCTATAAATAGCTCAGCGGGCTGCCCGCCACCTCAATCACAGCCCGGGCAAACGCGTCACAGGCTGCACGGCAGTCCGACTGGGATCCGGTCAGCAGTCCGCCCCCGAAGTTCGTCGGGGAAGGCGGTCCATAGAATTCCACCAGCCGGACCTGCGCTGCCTTCAGCGCCTTATCCATCGCATACATGCTTTCCAGCGGCGGTGCGATCAGGTACGCCAGCGGGCTCCCTTCCGGAATCCCGCACTGTGCGGACAGATAACTGCCTGTCCGTGAAATACAGTGCGCATAATACACCACACTGTCATCCGCGCACGCGGAGTAGAAGCAGGCATCATGCTCAATCATCTGCCTTGCCGCTGCCAGCCCGCTCTCCACTTCATCCGGTGCAGGGCCTGCAAGAATCCCCAGGAATTCACCCGCCAGTGATGTATTCGCATTGGCTGCCCCGGCATACATGGACTGTGCATAGCAGACACTCACATCCGCTTTCTTGGTTGCTTCATCCAGTGCTGTATATCCGACATCGTCGCTGTCACAGGTAATCAGACCGAGAGAATGCACGCGCTCCGACAGCTTCAGCCGCTCCTTCAGTGCGCTGTCAACCTGAGGTATGATACGCACTGCCAGCACTCTGGCCGGCATTCTGTCCCCAAGCAAGTCCATCCCTCCTTGTGCTCCCCGTCATACCGGCAGGTCTGTCCCGCTCGCCTTTTTCTCCAGCATCAGACGGATCAGGTCCACCAGGTGCGCACCCGCTTCGACTGCAGGGGTTCCTCCCCGGTGAATGTTCGCCAGTACCGTTCTGCGGCTCTCCGGCATCCCCCGGGTCGGACGGTAGGCCAGGTATGCACTCATGCTCTCCGCCGTCACAAGCCCGGGCCGTTCACCCAGCAGCACACATACCACATCCGCTCCGGTAGCTTCCCCAATGGGGTCCTCTGTAGCCACACGCCCGAACCGGACAAAAAACGGTTCATTGACCCGGATGCCCGCGCCTTCGAGACCGTCACGGATCACCGGAATCATATCTGCCGCGTTCGCCTCCACTGCACTGGAGGAAAGCCCGTCCGACGCATACAGCACAACCTGTGTGCCCTGAGGAATGCTCCTGCGTATGGATTCCAGCACATCCGGCTCGAAGACCCTGCCCTTGTCCGGCCGCGTCAGGAACTCTTCCCGGTCACGGCACGTCGTCTGGAATACCGGCCAGCCTGTTCTGCTGAGAAACTCTTCCGAAACATCGGAGAACACGGCATCCTGGGCCGCGGCATGATCTGCCTGAAAGCGGAGCATGGTCTCCGTGCGGTACCGTGCTCCCGCATGTCCGGTACCGATACGTGCCGGTGTGCGTTCCTTCATGGCCATGAAAGCCGCCTGATCATGCGGGGATTCCACCAGGTACTGCTTTCTCAGGTCCACTTCTGTAATATCCGGAATCACATCCCCGGTCTCCTGTACAGGAAACTCAGGAGCCGGCCCGCTGTCCTGCCCAAGCCTGCGGAGCACCATTTCCACTACAGCGCGGATTTCCTGTTCCGTCATGCTTTACTCCCTCCTTATCCTGCTCTCAGAGGAAAACTGAGGCATCCCCTGCATGCTGTCCCAGTTTCCCGTTTTCCCAGAAGCCCCATTTTTCCATCCATTTCTCAAACGCAGGTATGGGCCGCAGATGCATGGTTTCCCGGATGGCTGCAATATCATGATACCCTGTGGACTGATAATTCAGCATCACGTCATCCCCGTGCGGCACGCCCATGAAATAATTGCATCCGGCTGCTGCCAGGAGCACGGCCAGGTTCTCATTATCAAACTGGTCCGCACGCATATGATTCGTATAGCAGCAGTCACATCCCATGGGCAGTCCGTGCAGCTTGCCCATAAAATGATCCTCCAGCCCGGCGCGCACGAACTGCCGGCTGTCATAGAGATATTCCGGTCCTATGAAACCCACCACTGTATTGACCAGGAACGGCTGGAAATGCCTTGCAAAGCCATAGCACCTGGCTTCCATTGTCACCTGATCCCAGCCATTGTGCGCATCACTGCTCAGTTCACTCCCCTGGCCCGTCTCAAAATACAGCTGGTTCGGACCATGGGAAGTGCCCTCATGTGCCATCAGATCCTTGGCTTCCGCAATCATCGCATTGCTGATGCCGAAAGCTGCGTTCCCTTTTTCTGACCCGGCAATGCTCTGGAAAATCAGATCGCATGGTGCACCCTGCCGGACCGCTTCCATTCCGGTTGTCACATGGGCAAGCACACAGATCTGTGTGGGAATCTCATAGCGGTGCTTCAGCTCCGCAAACCTGTTGAGGATCGCCTTGACACTCTCCGTGGATGCATCCACCGGGTTCAGCCCGATCACGGCATCGCCGACACCGTAGGTCAGTCCTTCCAGGGTGGACGCTGTAATCCCTTCCACATCGTCCGTCGGATGATTGGGCTGAAGGCGTGCGGACAGTGTGCCCTCCTCACCAATGGTCGTCACACAGGTCGCTGTCACGCGCATTTTTCTCGCCGCATAGATCAGGTCCAGATTGCTCATCAGCTTGCATACAGCAGCAATGACTTCACTGGAAAGCCCCCTGCGCATGACCGCAAGTTCTTCCGCCGGTGCTTCCAGAATCCGCTCCCGCAGTGCGCCGATCGTCATATCCTTGTACTGATCATAGATCCGCGTATTCAGATCATCCAGGATCAGTCGAGTGACCTCATCCTGTTCATACGGAACCGCAGGATGCTCACAGATGTCCCGGACCGTGAGGTGGCTGAGCACCACCCTGGCAGCTACACGTTCCTGGGGTGATTGCGCAGCGACACCGGCAAGCCGGTCGCCCGATTTTTCATCATTGGCCTTTCCCATGACTTCCCGGATGTCCCGGAAAGCATAAAGATGGCCACCCAACTGACAGCTCAGTCGCATGCCACTACCTCCCAGATTTGTGTGAAAATGCAAACGTCTTCACAATCACCGGCAACGCACGGCCACCGCTTACCGGTGCTCCGATATCCACGGTATCCCCATGATTCAGCTCAATACCGTCCAGGCAGAGGAAGGGTGTTCCCTCCGGCCACAGTCTGGACATGGCTTGGCCGAGTGCCTTGGCCATGTCTTCCTGAAGAATGATGACCTTGGGTGAATACGGCTTCATGGCCCGGGCAAGTACCTCCGCTGTTCTTTTCACAAGCTCCCAGTTCGGTGACGCAATCCCCTGCATGGCCAGAGCGCATTCCCCGTCAAACATCCGGTACTGCGCTTCCACTGTCTCCGCCAGCGCATCAAGATCTTCTTCCCGCGCAAACGTTACGCTCGCCGCAGGCAGTGATTTCATCGGCAGTGGCATATCGTGGAACTGGATCGTGCTCCCGGAAACCGTCACCGAGTATGCACCGGCCCCGATGACCGTGGCATGCCCTGTTTCTGCAGGCCGCACCACGCGTTCCCGTTCAAAGAATGCAGACCGGGCCACAGCCCGCCCCAGTGCTTCACCCAGATCACAGAACAGATGGTTCTCCGTGCTGATTCCATAGATACAGTCAGCTACGCCACCGGAAAACGTGTACAGTTCCGCCTGTACGTGCTCCGGCAGTCCGTGCTCCACAATGAGCTTTTCATACAGACCGGTACGTTCCCGGAGTCCTGTCGCTTCCTCCAGCACGCACGCCATGCGCAGGGCCAGAGCATTCTTTTCTGTCTCCTGCATGCGCATTCCCTTCTGAAGCGGGATCCCTGCATCCTGTGCAATCAGCGCCATGGCATCCGTCCAGGACAGGACCGTATTCCCGTCCTCTTCAAACCGCAGAAGCCGTCCGCCCAGGTCCAGACAGCCGTCACAGACCGGATTCCCTCCGGCAAACAGACACATGTTCGTTGTGCCCCCGCCGATATCCAGGTTCAGCACGCGTCTCCCGCGCTTTTCTGACAGTTCTGCCGCACCGGATCCGCGTCCTGCCAGAACGCTTTCCAGTGCCGGTCCCGCCGTCGCCACCACAAACTCGCCCGCCAGTTCAGAAAGCGCTTCCGTCACGGCTCTTGCATTGGCTTTCCGCGCGGTCTCTCCTGTAATGATCACAGCCCCGAGCCGGATCTGCTCCGGTACAATGCCGGCTGCTTCATAGTCTTCCCGGATCATAGCCTCCAGCGTTCCCGCATCAATCGTATCCGGACTCGACAGAGGGGTCAGTCTGGTCGGAGCACGGTACAGAATGGTTTTTTCCGTGATCCTGATTCTCGGAACAGAAAAAGAGGAGGCGGTATTGCTCAATGTCAGCCTGCTGAACACGCACTGAGTCGTGGATGTGCCGATATCAATCCCGACACTGAGCAGCTGCTCTTCCCTCATCCTGTGCTCCTCTCCCGTCACACCATATATCCGTCCCCGGGTGCTCCGGGGATTTGCTCCTGTTTTGCTGGACAAACTCTCACTTTTTTATACCATAGCATACATTTACCGTCAAGCACGATTCCTGCTCCTGTATAGCCTTGACATCGTTTTTACAACATTTTACAATACGTGCACACGTACTCTCCGGGGTTCTTTCCGGAGAAAGTCGGAAACTGAAACAGGGAAGAATGCTTGCCATGCTCGATCTGACTTCTTTCCATACATCTTCCGCGCAGCAGGAGCATTTCATTCAGGCACTCCTGCATGCAGACCGCGCCTCCGTACAGGAACTGATCCGGTCTGTTCCCATCGATTGTCTGCTGCAATGGAAAACACGCTATCTGATGGAGCTTACAGATCAGGTTCTGAGCGGGAGAGCACCGTTCTGCCTCATGACGGCCGCCGCATATGCCGCAGAACCGCTGGCAGCTTCAGACCGGCATCCTGTCTGCGCAGTCGGCGCTGTCGAGACCAATCCAGGAAGCAGCGGATGCAATTATATGCTGATGCTTCTGCATGCCTGGAGCATCCCCGCACTGAACCTCGGGACCAGTGTCCGGGCAGAAACATTCCTTACCGCAGTAAAGCAATATCAGCTGCCCTTCCTGATCTGTGTTACTTTTCTGGAATCCGACCTCACCTGCGTCCGTGAAGTGCACGCTCAGGCTGTGGAACAGGAAATCCGACCGCAGTTTCAACTGCTGACAAGTGGCGTGGATCCGCAGCGGATTCAGCCTGCTGTTCCTGTGGACTGCAAGGAATACCGGGCCGCTGCTCTGGCCAGATGGGTGGTAAAACAATGGAATCACTGAGTATACTGTCCGCCGGGAGTTTTCAGGATATGCCCTCACGGGATACCGTTCTGGGCTGGCTCGGCTGTGCCCCCGATGCTCCGTGCCACGCAGTCTTTTCCGGCGCCTACAACACGGCTGTTTCACGTCTGCGCAACTGCATGCAGCCATGTGCCGTTCTTGTCCGCGGAGATCCCCGGTCGCTGACCGTCTTCCTTTCCCTGGGGCCTGAACCGGAGAAAACCACCGGTGCACTCTTTGCCGCAGGTGAGTATATCCTAGGAAGCGTCATGGATACACTCTGTGACGGCATGTTGTTCCAGATGGACCGTACCATTGCCGGTATCCTTGAAAAGAAGCTCGAAGACGAGCATCGGTACCTGTCTGCGCGCGAGGACCCGGGGGAAAGCTTTCCTCTCTCTGAACAGGTGCAGGCCATACAGTCAGTCCGCACCGTTCTGCCTTATGTTTCCATCTCCGGACATGGCATACTCACGCCGGTGAAGTCCATGCTCATCCGGGTCCGGCTTTCCGAGACCCCCTGTGCAATCTCTTCCCTTCACGACTGTTCCATGTGTACACAGGAAGGCTGTGTATACCGTGACACCCAACCACATGTTCCGTCCGGGAAGCACTGATTGGCTGGAAGGACTCACCGTGAAAGTGTACATGGACGAATAAGCATCTGAGCAGTGCGCTGAAGAGCCCGT
>ONWQ01000358.1 GCA_900321565.1 uncultured Eubacteriales bacterium | reverse complement strand
TCAGCGGCTGGGAACGCTTCACAGGCTGACCATCAATAGCAGGACGGCACGAGAAAACAAGGTGATGATTACCGTCACGTACTTTGTGCCCTGCACCGATCCGACCAATGCGGCCTATGGTAGCCGAGGCCAGTACGTAACACTTACAGGTATGTGCCATAGGGTCGGGCTTCATTACTTATACGTGGGCATGGAAAAGATACCATTCCGGGACATTGCATCCATAGAAGGAAGCGTATTCAAAAATGAGTGGGATGAGTACTGCGAATACGACGATTCCGATAGGGGTGATGATTCTTGAGTGATAAACCGGGATTGGGGCCTAGCCCTGTGGCAGTCAAAGCAGCGAAGAAAGATCTGGCTGCTCTGACGGAAGAGGAACGACGAAAACACCGGTGCTGTTTTGCCGGCCATAGGCCAGACGGGATAAAGCGTCCGGTGGACGATGTGAAGGTGGACCTGGAAAATGCCGTCATGAAGGCAATTGATGAAGGGTACACCACGTTCATTACAGGGATGTGCTGGGGTGTTGATATTTGGGCTGGTGAGATCGTAAACAGACTGAAGAATCAGTATGAAGGCATTAAGCTGATTGCAGCTGTGCCATATCCAGAATTTGCAGATGCATGGTCGCCGGATTGGCAGGGGAAGTATAAACGGCTCTTGGAGAATGCTGATGCTGTGAAGGTACTTGCTCAGGAATACAATGAGGCTGTATTTCAGACAAGGAATAACTGGATGGTCGATCACAGTGCAATGCTGATAGCAGTGAGCAATGGTCAGAAAAGTGGAACGCTGAATACCATCTGGTATGCCAGAAAACAAAGAATCCCCGTGAATATTATAAGAGCTTAGGAGGGTGCCAACATGAAGCGTATTGAGGAAGTCATGACCAAGGAACAGCGGCAGCAGTTTGCCAACCGCATTGAAGTGCTGGAAAAGGTAAAAGCCATCATGCTGGTGCCCCAGCTGTGCATGGCGACGACGGAGCAGGTGGCGGAGTACTTCGGGGTGCCCGTGGAGACGATCTACACTAATTTCCGGCGCAATCAGAAAGAGCTTGAAGCAAATGGGTGTGAGGTTCTTTCGCCCAAGCAGATTGAAGCACAGAACTTTCAAAATGAAAGTTCTGTTCAGGACACCAAGAATACAAAGATCTTCTGCATTGACAACTGTGTGTTCCAAGTAAATAATCGCGGTACCCGCTTCTATACACCCCGTGCCATCCTCTGCATGGCGATGCTTCTCCGCGATTCGGATGTGGCTGCTGAGATTCGCACTCAGCTGCTGAACCTGGTGGAGGCTGCGCCGGCGGAGATCAAGGTAGCCAACATCCAGGCGCAGGAAGCCGCAATGGTCGATTTTGCGAAGGCGCTCATGGGTGGTGATCCTACGAACATTGCGCAGTCCGTGAGCGTCATGATGAAGCTGAAGGATCACACCATTGCCCAGCAGGCAGAGTCGATCAAACTGTTAAATGGGGAGAAGATGGCGCTGGAAAACAAGGCGGCAAGCCTGACCAATGAAAACAGTACGCTGACAAAGCAGAAGGCTACCCTGAGCAGGGAGAATGGTAAGCTGTCCGAGACGAATAACAATCTAACCCAGAAAAACACGCAGCTTCAGGCAACGAACACCAAGCTGACGACGGAAAACAAAGCGCTGGCAGCCAGCAATAAGATGATGGCAGAAGCACAGCTGACCTGGGACCCCCGGCGCACCACCAATGCAATCATCCGGAAGATTGGCAGTTCAGTCTTTGGCGGGAAGTTCTCCCGCGCATGGCTCGAGTTTTATCGGCAGCTCCAGTATCAGCAAGGCATTAGTGTGGCAGGCCGTGGTGGCAAGAAGAGCGATTCGAGCAGCCTTGAAATGATCCGGGACGACGAGTGGTCGAAGGTCATGAAGGTCCTGGCGTCCGTAGCATACTACTACAGCATTGATGTGGTAGCGGCCACCAATGAGTTTGTGGTTGCGGCTTATCAGCTGGATAGGATTGAAACGCCGGAAGGAACGAAGTACAATGAAGGCATCTGCAGGACGCGAAAGATGACGCCCGATGAGATGCGTAGGCCTGTGGTGAAGCAGTCGCTCATCCCGGCGAGGGTTGCACTTTGAAAGTGCAGATCAGCTTCTGAAAATGAATCACAGGTTCAATGACATGAAAAAGGGAGATGTAGAGATGCCGCGGAAGAAAATGGAATTGAACGTTACTCGGAACGAAACTGCAGGCACTGACAGGGAACTGATGGAAGTCACTTGCATTTCGAAGGATATTCCCCTCATCTGCGACCGGATAAGATATTACAGACAGAAGAAGGAACTAGAACAGAAACAACTTGCAGACAGCCTTGGCATAAAAGCGAGTGCAGTCAGCAACTGGGAAACTGGCCGAAGCCGTCCTGATGTCAACCTGCTTCCTGAAATCTGTAGGATTTTGGAGATTTCACTTTATCAGCTGTTTTTGATGGAAGATACATGTAGGCATTATACTGCGGAAGAGCAAGCTTTGATGCAACAATATAGAGGGTTGTCAGTTCACGATCAAAATGTTGTCAAGAAACTGGTCTGTTACCTTCGGGAAGATGATGCAGATGCGGATGTAACACACAACGAATGATAACAAAGGAAAGCAAGAGCACTGAGTAGTTTGTAGAAAGGTTGCACTTTGAAAGTGCAGATCAGAAGTGCCTGCATGATATGATGGAGGATTACCTGTATGAAGAAAATCCCAACCCTGTTTCACAGGGAGTTTGAAGGCCACAAAGTGGT
>ONWQ01000356.1 GCA_900321565.1 uncultured Eubacteriales bacterium | reverse complement strand
CTTCAACACGGTATCACTCCCGTCCTTGAACATATGCAGTTGGTTAACCTGTACAAATTGTGTCAGAAAATGCCCATCTATAGCAAGACAAGTTCCAAACCTTTCATGGCATAAAACAAACTTTTTTTCGGCAGACAGGCCGGAATCCCGAAGATTCCTTGTGTTTTTCTGAAAAAAGATCATCTTTCGGTTGCATCCGGTCATGTGCGGAACATACGGGGAACGCGGCCGTGAAACGGGGAGCGTTTCAATACAAAAAAGGGGCTGTGAAGATTGAAGAATCCCAATCTTCATGGCCCTATGTAAGCACGTCTCCGTCCATGCCGGATGCACGATGGTCTTTCACCATGAATCCGGCAAACTACCTGCCGGTTTCCGTATACCGGCAGACCGCATGGCCCTCATGGGAAAAGGGGAGAATTCATGCTGTATGATTCCATGGTGCAGGCATCCAGGCGCTCGCGGATCGCTTTCCTTTCCTCCACCCTCTCCCGATCAGCTGGGCTGAAGAAAACGGATCCCTGCAGACTCCCTTCCGGGCCTCAGGCCATGCACGAACGGAACCCCAGCTAGTTGTGCTCAAGGTACTCGCTTTCCACATAGCCCATATATGTTTTTCCTCCGACGGTGGCCTCCACATAAAACAGCGGCGCTTTTCGTGCCAGTACGGTCACCTGGGATCCCTTTTTCAGCGTGCACAGTGTTCCGCTGACTTGAATCGGATCATCCACCAGTACCGTTTTTTTCTTTACCTTCACGGTGTCATGCGTGAATTCCGGTTCCATGGATACCTTCGCAATCCGCTCCAGGATCGGGTGATCGTGCATATTCACCCAGCCTGTCCGGTGCTTACCCTTCCCGGTCTCATAGTGCACCATGAGCCAGTCGCCCCTGCGGCAGAGGAATGCCACCGGATCCTTCAGGGATACCGCGGCCTTGCCTTTTGCGGCTCTGGGAGCATGAGTATCCGGACAGGCATAGACCGGAACGGTCCCGTCGATTCCCAGACGGGCATACAAGACTTCTGCTTCTCCGATATCCGCATAGTTATCCATCAGGGCAGCGTTCACATATTGCTCCCGGATCGCAAGGTCAAGATCCCAGTTCAGCAGGCGCATCAGGGATGCATGGGATTCGAAGACATCCCTTGCCCGGAAGGTGGCAGCATCCCGGTTGATTCCCTGAGGGACAAACAGTGCATGCTGGCCTGAGCTCAGGGAAGAATCCTGGATCAGCATACAGTCATCCAGAAAATACGCATGCTCATTGTAATACCGGCAGTCCACGGTGTCCACCTGCCACGCTCCGGCATCGTTCCGGGAAAGCCCGATCCAGTCATTGCCTGCATAAAGGCAGACCTGGTCCCGTAACGTACGGCTGAAGCGGCCGGTTTCCTGCCGGCTCTCACCGGGTTCGAATCTCATGCTCATGCTTTCACAGTGGTTCCCGATGATCTCATGGTTGATCCAGTCCGTTTCCCATTGCCCGTCTGTCAGCCGCTCATGGCACAGACGATGGTAGCATGTGTCCCGCTGCAGTGTGAACCGTTCCGTATCCGAGACATTCACCTGCGCTTCCGTCACCCATTCGGATTTCCTCTCTCCCGGCAATTCTGTCAGGTATCTTTCGAACCCTTCCACATCCATTCGGCAATCCCCCTGACGGATGACAGCCGGCTGCTGATACTCGGGAAAGTGGTTTGCAGTCATGACCAGCGGCAGGGTATAGGTGATGGAACCATACAGATCCTGGAACACGACGCTCAGTTCATTCATGGATGCCCGGGCAGTGATGGTCTCAAGGACTTTCCCGTCTTCCTGCCGGGTTTTCACAAGCGTTTCGGTTCCTGTGGTACCGCCCCAGTGGTAAGGGGCCATCCCGTCACCGAAGACGGTTACCAGCTCGTCCGCCACGCCTTCATCCTTCGTCCATGTCCGGGTGTAAAGCATCCGTTGCCCGTCTTCCACCCTTTCCACGGTGGTGCAGCCAAGGGGCCACGGCTGATGGAGGGAGATGAGCAGATTGGAAGCAACCGTAAGAATCCCGGAAAGCTCTCCGCCGGCTTCGGCATAACTGCCCATGGGTGCATCGGCTCGCCGGAACTGGTCGATGGAATCCTGCAGCATGCTGTCGATCTTCTTCTCGGAATACCTGCCACGCAGGAATTTCTGCTCCATCTTTTTCGGCATGATTTCCGGGATCTCACTGTAGTCCTCCACCATCAGGACTTCCTTGGGAAACCACTCTCCGTTCACCTTCTGAAATACCAGGGTGCATGGACCGCCCCAGCCGGAAAACTCGGTGCAGTATCCACCCATGTACCCATACCGGCCTGCGGAGGCTGCGAGATAAACATACCAGTCGCGCCCATCCTTTTTCTGCCCGAGAATGTCATAGCCGACGGCGCCGAACTCACCCATGTCCTCTGAAAGTGTGGTCAGGAGCATGGCCTCGATATAACTTGTCGGCAGTTCATCGGCCACTGCGGGATTTCCCGAAACGGACAGGATGAGCACCCATACGCACAACAGGCTGAATAGCTTTTTCATCACCGGCATCCCCCTTCACAGAAAAAACGTTTCATACCGTGATTTCAATCCATGGGAAGCGAAAAAGTACCCCGGCTTTGCGCAGGGCGGATGCATGAGTACGGGGGATGATTGCTGCCAGAAAACAGACTTTGGTCTCTGACGGAAATGAAAGAACGGAGCAACCCACGCTGAATCGCTCGAGAAAACCAAAGAAACCGGATTGGACAAAGGCAGGAGTTTCCGCGTGCCCGATGTCCGGAAAGCATTTTTTGGGCGGGAAATCGTATTCTGTAATTCTATTATATCACTAATAGCATAACAAAATAATTTTGGATTTTCTTATAAATTCAGTGTAATTTTTTTTATTATTGATGTATAATATGGAAAATGCCAGAATATAAGAACAGACATGGAACATTTGCCATGATGTTTAGGAAATGCCTGCATTTCGTAAGCGGTATGGTACGGCTGTTTCTTGTGCTGCATTGAAAACCATCATGTTGGGGTTATGGGAGGCTCGGTCGGTATGAGAAACCTTTGCAGGGTTCAGTGGTGTGCGATTTTCCTGGTTCTTGTCATGCTTGTCTGCGGGGGTGCCGTGGCAGAACCGGTACAGGGGCATGACAATGAAGCGGATGGTACCAAGATCGAGGATATTACGATCCATTGGATCACACCGGACGCACCGAACGATGAAACACCGGAAAATCTGTATATCCGCACCAGTTCACCCTCAGCCCTGGAAATGGTGTATCAGATTGACGTGGCGCTGTCCGGCGAGGTGGATTACGAACCCGGCACAATCCATATCAGGATTCCGAAGCAGATCTGGGAAAAACGCGGCGGCAGCGGAAAAATGGGCACGCTTGCTCTGTCCGTACCGCAGCTCACGGAAACATCCAAGTCTGATTTCTGCTATGTGGTAGATGCGCAGGGCAATTATGAGATTGTCAACAACAATACGATCGCGGCGACCAGCAAGGCCATGTTCCAGCTGGCGTTCGAGAACATTGATCCGAAGTATATTGTGGACGAATCCATGTCGGATGCGTTCCATGTCAGGATCGATCTGACCACCCATAAGGGTACGGAGATCTTCCTTGAATCCAACGAACTGACCGCCCAGGTCGACACGGAGGAACGCCTGAGCGCGGCATACAAGGGCGGAACATTCTATGAAGACGCTTCCTCCGTGCCTGCGGATGTCCTTGCGAACCTTCCGGATGGCGCGAATCCTTCGGACTATGTGTTTGTCAGGTGGTACACCTATCCGAACTACAGCGGGAATCAGCCGCTGAGCCTGTGGGCGTTCGACCAGGGCAGTACGCCGGACGAAAACGGACAGTTCAGTGCGGAAAGCGATATTGCCAATGGTGTCGGTGCCTATATTGTGCTCAAGGATGAACAGGGCAGGGACCGGGAGGAATGGGTAACCGGCGCGATCATGCTGGGCGCTTCCGGGAAGGGCACGGTGGACCGGGAAAACAACCGGTGGAGCGAAAAAGTCCTGGAAAACAGCATGGAGATCAATGGTACGGGTGCATACAATCATGTGCGGTATGTCTGGACGGCGTACAACAACAGTGATCTGGATGTCATGAACAAAACCTATCACTTCAAAAACAGGGCAGACTGGAGACTTGTGGAACAGGACGCAGAGGTCCCGTATCCCGAGAAGGTTCCGAAACCTGCTGAGAACGATCCGCAGCTGGAAACCCAGGCACACTCCACGGATCTTGTGTCCTGGCTCAAGGCAAGCTGGGACTTTCCGACCGGAAAATTCCTTGCGTACAAGTTCACGGAAGGCACGCCGGGGCACCAGCATTCGACCCTTGGAAGTGAAGGCTCCGGTGGGCACAGGAAAAACTATACCTATGAGATGGCACTGAACCGGCTGCGTACGGGAAAAAGTACGGTGATGAACTATGAGGTGCTGTCCGTCGGGTATGGCGGTATTTTCACCTGCGGTCCTCTGGGGAATGAAGTCACCTGGATTGACAAAAGTGGAACCGTGCATAAAGAGCAAGTGTCTCCCGGCTATGAGGACAACTGGAACTCTCTTGCGTGGGCATCGGACCGTTCACATTATCTGAACTGGAACTATGTTCTGGATACCACGGACCGGTGGGAAAGGTTCAGGGATGTGGCGGATGCAGACCCGACTCTGAAGAAAAAAAGCTCAGACGACTACCGTTTCCTGGGCATCAGTATTGCGTCCCCGGAAATGTTCAGATGGGACAAACAGAAAAATCCGATGTATTACTACGGCAATTCCACGTATGGCTACAGTCCGGACCCGTCCATTCCGAAACCGGCTGTGGAAGTCTGGATTGAGCAGAACAATGCGGCAGCCGATGAAGCCAGAGACAGCTATGAAGGCTGGACCTATATCGGGACCTATACTGTGCCGCAGGGCCAGGTGGAGTATGTGGATTTCGCCAGCCTCGGATATACGGATGTCACCGGGTACCGCACACGCCTGACGACGAATCAGGCAGCGGTGAAACTGGCCGTCTATCCGAAAATTGAATTAAAGCCCAGCGCCAGAGTGAAGGCCATTGTGGAGGAACTGTTCAGGGAAAGCGAAACGCCTTCCACCACCTACCGCAATGATGATATGCTCTATATTGAGCTGTACAAATCAGCGGAAGATCCGTCCAATACTGCGCCTGAGCAGCGGATGTTCCTGGATAAGAATACCTATTACAGGCAGTTCGTCAATGAGGATAATTCCCGTGCCACACTGACCGGCGCGGGCTATGGTGTCACACCGAGCAAATCGATTTCTTTCAATAACAGAACAGACAATGATCCGGAGAACCGTCTGGTGAACCTGCATTATTCGGCCAGGGTCTCTGAATTCACGAACCTGACGACGGTCGCGAACTGGCACGAAGCGGTAGAACTGGGCTGTGTCAAGCCAGAAACGCACGGGACCTGGTTTGACCTGCTTCCGGAAGGCGTGATCCCGCTGACGGATACGGTCAGACTGCGGAACGGGGATACGATTCTTTCCGTGCAGACCTATGATAACTGGAAAAACACGGGGCGTATCATGCTGGTTGTCGAGGCGGATCTTACACCGGCACCTCACCGCAACAGTAACGGGATTGTCGAGGATACGCCGGAGATTCATTTTGATGCCACCTACACCTGGTCGGATATCAATAATAAGGGCGGACGTCTGACCAATTACATCGGGTTTGAGAGCGGGGATGACGTACAGCTTGGTAACCTGAAGGGCCGCATCGGTGAACCGGACCGGATGGTGAGGAAAAACAATGACTCGACCCCGACGGGTGTACCGAAGGCCATTGTGGATGCCATGTCAGACTTTGATCCGGACTCGGATACGCCACGGTTTGTCTACGCGAAGACGGACGTGAATGTGGACGTCCTTCAGTGGGCGGAGACCGAGTATGTCAAGCATGTGCGCAAGGACCGCGACGGCATCTGGACCCAGGGCGTGGATGGCCAGGAGCAGGTCATTGTGTATGAAGGGGAAGAGTATACCTATCGCCTGCACGTGGCTTCCTCCAAGGATACGATCACCAGCGAAATGATCATGTTCGACAGTCTGGAGAACTATATGATCCCCGGCGCGGGGGATCCCGTCAGGGATAAGACCAAGCTCAAGGACTTCCAGGATGTGGATAGCAAGAAGGACTGGGACGGCGACTGGGACCGAAAGGTCGTTTCCATCGGCGCCGAGGGCATGAAGGAGGACCTTGAAGTCGGCGGCCAGTGGCGCGGCACACTCAGGTCAATTGATTTGAGCGAGTTTATTGCCAAACAGTGCAAACCGGTGATCTATTACGCGACCGAACCGTATCTGCAGTTCGGGGAAACCGGCAGCATCGTTGACGCGAGTATCTTCTTCAATTATGAAGACAGGTATGACCTGCAGGACTCAATGACATGGCACAGGGCAGACATGAGCACCATGCAAAACGGCATCTGGACCGTGCCGGAAGGTCTGAATGTGTCAGCCATTGCCTTGGACCTGCGCAAGCGGACGGATGGCGCTCCCTTTGAGCTCAGAAGTCTCGAGCAGGCTGCTGCCTATCTGCACATGGTGGCTCCGGATGACCACGGAGATGAGAACCAGTGGCATGCCAAGGGTGCTTATGCGCATAAGAACCCGGATGGCACGGCAACCAGCAGTGCGGATATCGACTGGATCGCGGCCATGAACCATGAGAACAATATGCATGCGTATAACAATACGCGTCTGATCTGCCGCCAGACCGCGGATGACGGGAGCAATTTCAGCTTTCTCACCATGATCCGGAATGACTATACCCGTGTCGGCATTGTGCCGAAAATCATTGAGGTGGAGAAGGCCTGGGACGACGATGACAACCACGATAACATCCGTCCACAGGAGATCACGGTCACTCTGATGCGCAAGGCTGTGAATGAGACCGGCGGATATAAGGTTGTGCTGGATGAAATGACAGGCGAACCGATCAGGCTGACCCTGAGGGAAGAGAACCACTGGCAGGGGGTGGTCAAGCAGCAGGACGTGGTCAATGAGGCGGGATATCCGTATATCTATACCTTTGGTGAGGCCTCCTGCGAAGGATATGAGATTCATGTCCAGAAAGTCGATGACACGCATTTCAAAGTCACCAACAGGCATGAAAACGAAACCACGGAACTGCACGGAAAAAAGAAGTGGATGATGCCGGACGGCAGTGCGCTGTCCCTGGATGCACAGGAGTACCTGCCGGAAAGTATAACGGTAAACCTGTACAGGGTCGGCAGCAGCGGCGAAAAAGAGTCTGTGAAAAGCCAGGTGGTCCGGCCGGACGAGGAAGGCAACTGGGCATACGCGTTCGATAACCTTGAAAAGTATGAACGCGGCGGGTTTGAGTACGTTTATTCCGTGGATGAAAAGCCGGTCCCGTATTTCTTCGGCTCCAAGCAGGATCCGTCCCAGCTTCCGGCGGAGTATGTGGTCACATACCCGTATGATCCGGAGGATCCGGAAGAGATTGACAACTTCTATTTCCCGCTCGGCAATCTGACTGTGGAGAAAAAGATCCAGGGCGCAACAGACAGGAACCGGGACAAGCTGTTCACCTATACTCTGATGCTGAGTCAGTATGATCCTGTAAGCAAGAAAGACCTTCCTGTCACGGAAGAGTTTGATTATGTGATCTATGATGTGTCCACGGATCCGGACACGGGCGAGGAAACCCTGACGGAAAGCTCGACGGGGAAGGTAGGCCATGAAGGCACATTCCAGCTTATGGGCGGACAGCGGATCCGGATCAAGTGCCTGCCTACAGACGCGAAGTACGAACTGCGCGAAGCCGAGGAGATGGGCTGGACACAGACCGGCGCTGTGAATAACCAAGGGAAGATTGTTGCCGCGACAGACACGGAAGCAGTCTTTACCAACAAATATTCCGCGGTGGGTTATGCTTCCGTGGAGGGCCTCAAGAAACTGACCGGCAGGAAACTGGACGAGCGCGCGTTTACCTTTGAGCTCGTGGACATGAATGAGGGCAGCGCGACGCAGGGACAGGTGATCTCCACGATCAGCAATTCTGCGCCGGAATCGGGGGATACACAGCAGGATCCGGATACGGGTGTGATCACCTCAAAGGCCGGGTTTAAATTCCATGCCCTGATTTATACCGAGGCTGATGCAGGCAAGACGTTCCATTATCAGGTGCGTGAGAAAGACACAGCACGGCCGGGTTATGAAGGACATTATGATTCCACTGTGCATGACGTGTATGTGACTGTGGAGGATAACGAGGACGGCAGTCTGACCTGTTCAGTCAATCCGTCAGACCCACTGGAGATCGCATTTGACAACACATACGAGGCAGAGGGGAATCTTGAACTGCGTGGATGGAAAGTCCTGAAGCAGCGTGACCTCCAGGACGGGGAGTTCACATTTGAGCTCTGGAAGAGCAATGAAAACGGGGAAATGCTCGGGAATGCACCGATTCAGGTTGTTCATAACGATGTGGACGGCAATATCCGCTTTGATCCGATATACTTCGACCAAGATGACGTCAGTCTGGATACGGAACACCCGATCCGGCACTATTACCTGATGCGTGAGCTGGAAACCAATGATACGTCCATGATCTTCCCGGATTACATGCATCTGTTTGTCATCACGCCCCAGGATGACGGGAACGGAGTCATCAGCTTTCACCAGCAGGATATCGGCCTGAAGAAGGACGGAACACCGGCAGAAACCAACCGGCCTGTGTTTATCAATGATTTCAGGAAGGGCAGTCTGAAGGTCAAGAAGACCATTGCGGATGAGAACGGGAACCGGGCAACCAAGTTTACCTTCCGTGTGAAGCTGGTCGGTATCGGACAGGCAGACCTGACACTGGACAGGGCCAACGAAGGTAATACCGGCAATCCACCGACATTCCCGACCAGTTCAACCGGAACTGGCACAGGCACGGGCTCACAGCTGACCGTTTTCAAGGCTACACCTGAGCAGATGAAGGGAACCGCATATGCGGGCCTGAATGTGGAAACCGGGGAGCTCTGCTTTTTCCGTACAGATCCGACTCAGCCTATGGATCCCTGGGGCAATGCATTCCGGTCCAATGGGTTCTCCAGCAACAGGCAGGCATCTTCTGACGGGAAATTCGTCTGGTTCAGTGACGTCGAATCAGGAAAACATGCCTGGACAG
>ONWQ01000099.1 GCA_900321565.1 uncultured Eubacteriales bacterium | reverse complement strand
GTTCGAGCCCCTTCCGGGTCGCACGCTTGATGCCTTGGTAGCTCAGTCGGTAGAGCAGCAGACTGAAAATCTGCGTGTCGGTGGTTCGATTCCGCCCCAAGGCACATTTTGCGGTAGTAGCTCAGCTGGTAGAGTGCCACCTTGCCAAGGTGGATGTCGCGGGTCCGAATCCCGTCTACCGCTCCATTTTTCCCGGTGCCATGGCCAAGTGGTAAGGCAAAGGTCTGCAAAACCTTCATTCCCCAGTTCAAATCTGGGTGGCACCTCTGCCTATATCCTGCGTAATGGCGCAGGGTATTTTTTTATCCAAATGAAACAGAGGACTGTCGCTGTGACGGCAGTCCTCTGTTTCATTACAATGCCGATGATCAGAAGTTTCTCGACATATCATAGTTTTCAAAGAATTCACGACGAAAATCCAGAAACCGATCTTCACGGATGGCCTGACGGATATCTTCCATCAGGTGAATCAGGAAGCGGAGGTTGTGAATGGATGCGAGTCTGCCCGCAGTGATTTCACCGGCTTTGAAAAGGTGACGGATATAAGCACGTGAAAAATGCTGACATGCATAGCAGTCGCATGAATCGTCAATGGGGCGGAAATCTCTGGCGTAAGTTGCGTTCCGGATCACCAGTCTGCCGTTTCGTGTGAAGACGGTCCCGTTTCTCGCGATCCGTGTGGCAAGCACGCAGTCGAACATATCAACCCCGCGGAAAACACCTTCCACAAGGCAGTCGGGTGAGCCTACGCCCATAAGATACCGGGGTTTGTGTTCCGGCATATAAGGCATCATCTCTTCAAGCATTTCATACATCACCGGCTTGGGTTCGCCAACAGAAAGTCCGCCGATTCCATATCCGATGAAATCCATATCAGAAAGTGCTTTTGCGCTTTCGATACGAAGGTCTTTGAAGAATGCGCCCTGCACGATACCGAACAATGCCTGATCTTCCCGGGTATGGTATGCTTTGCAGCGCTCGGCCCAGCGATGCGTTCTTTCCATGTTTTCCTTGGCTGTTGCATAGTCGCAGGGGTAAGCGGTGCATACGTCAAAAGCCATGGCAATATCGGAACCAAGTGCCTGCTGGATATCCATACTCGTTTCCGGACCAATGAAGTGCCTGGAACCGTCGATATGGCTCTGGAAAGTGACGCCTTCTTCACGGATCGTACGGATCTTGGACAGGGAAAAGACCTGGAATCCACCACTGTCTGTAAGAATTGGTTTATGCCAGTCCATGAAAGTATGCAGACCGCCGGCTTCCTGAATAAGGTCTTCACCGGGACGGAGATGCAGATGATAAGTATTGGACAGGAGAATCTGGGTTCCGATTTCCTCCATTTCGCGGCTTGTCATGGCTTTGACCGTGGCTGCAGTACCGACTGGCATATAAATCGGTGTTTCAATATCACCATGCGGGGTATGAAGCACGCCCAGACGTGCACCGGATTGCTTACAGACATGTTTGAGTTCATAGGAAAATGGTTGCAAAGGTGAATCCTCCTTGATCAAGACGGTCGAAGTGCAGACAACGGTATTCCCTGCTGTTGCTGTTGCTGGAACTGATTCCAGAGTTCATTGATCGTATCCTGATAGGTTAGCCAGATACCGCCATAAGGCATGCTCATGAAGGTCTGCACGACATGCAGTGTCGGATGTTCAAAGGACAGTTTATACCCCCACAGAGCAATCTGCTGTCCTGCGATGCCGTTACCATATTTAAGATCTCCCCAGATAGGCGCACCGGCATGACTGAGCTGGACACGGATCTGGTGGCTTCTTCCGGTCTGAAGACGGATAGCACAAAGTGCAGTATCCTGGTTTCTGCACAGACATCTGCCATATAGTACTGCTTCCTGGGCGTCCTTGTCATCTGCTGCGCATACGGTGACACGGTTCAGTCTTTCATCTTTAACCAGGTAGTCGATCAGGGTAAAACTGTCAGGTACATTTCCGCATACGATGCAAAGATACTCTCTGCCCAGTTCATGTTTTTGCATCTGTTGTGAAAGCCTGGCTGCAGCTTTGCTTGTACGCGCGAAAACCATCAGTCCGCCGACTGGACGGTCCAGGCGGTGAACAAGCCCGAGGTAGACATTTCCTGGCTTCTGATAACGTACACGGATGGATTCTTTCAGAATGCTGAGAATGTCATTATCTCCGGTATTATCTGCCTGGGAAAGCATGTTGGGTGGTTTGACGGCAACCAGAACATGATTGTCCTCGTAGAGAATATCAGCCATGCTGCCACCTCCCGCTGGCACCGCACGGCAAAACGCCGCCGCTGGTTACAGGCAGGCAGAGTTCTTCACTGAATGCAACGCCGCCATGCACAGGCAGGATCAGACGGGTGAGCAGATTCTCCAGAACAGATGCCTGAAATCCGGTAGTATAGGAATTGATCAGGAAAAACAGAGCCTGTTCGCTGAGCAGCTGTGCAGCAGAACTGACCAGTCCGTATAATTCATTCTCCAGCTTCCAGACTTCACCGCCTGGTCCGCGTCCATAGCTGGGCGGATCCATAATGATACCGTCATAGACATGTCCACGTCGGATTTCCCGTTCAACAAAGCGCAGGGCATCCTCTACAATCCATCGAAATGAAGATTCCGGCAGGTGATTCAGCAGAGCGTTTTCCTTTGCCCACTGTACCATCCCCTTGGCAGCATCTACATGTGTTACATGTGCACCAGCAGAGACACAGGCAAGTGTTGCGCCCCCCGTATATCCGAAGAGGTTCAGTATGCGAAGATCGTGACGATGGCTTTCCTGAATCAGACGTTGCATCCAGAGCCAGTTGGCGGCCTGCTCCGGAAAGAGTCCGGTATGTTTGAAACCTGTGGGACGCACATAAAACTGCAGTTCCTTATGAGACACTGTCCATTTTTCCGGCAAGGTGCGCCGGAATTCCCAGTCACCACCCCCGCGCTCAGAACGGTGATAGACTGCCTGTGCTTTCCCCCAAAGCTCAGGACGATAGCGCGGCCATATCGTCTGCGGGTCGGGACGCTGAAGGATCACGGATCCCCAGCGCTCCAGCTTTTCTCCGTTCCCTGTGTCGAGTACTTCATAATCATCCCAGGTATCGGCTAGAAACATAAGGCACTCCCTTCACCAGGTCAGGTCTTCATCCTGATCGTCATACTGAAATAGAATATCACTGTGCATCCGGATCATGGCAGAAACAACGTCCTGAAGATACAGACGGTCAAGCCCATCCAATGCCGGGTCCAATTCAATACATTCGCGCAGACTGCTGCGATCTCCCATAGCGGCCAGAGCGGCAAGATGACTCGTGTATGCAATATCGTTCATCAGGTCAGTCAGCTCCGGGGAGAACGTACAGGTCGTTTTTGTTCGGACTCCGTTTACAAGACATAAAGGCGCCTCAATCATGGAATTGGTACGTACTCCGGGCAGGTCTCCATGATTTGGCATGGTTACACCTTGGATGGTACAGTCTTTTTTGCCAAGCAGAGCCAGTGCCAGTGCGACCGGACGTTCGGAGGGTGTACGTGTCAGCAGGGTCAGTTGTGCGATCTGACCATCCGGATGTTCGAGTCCATGCTGGGCAACAAGATTCATATTCAGGATACGGTTTTTCCGGTGTTCAACACTTTCACTGAGCTGAGGATTCGGGTCAGGAGTGAAGTCGTCCTGTGCGGGCATCCATTCTGCATGTTCAGGTCCTGAACCGACTGAAACCGCATTATACTCCCGCAGCCATCGTCTGGGAAGACGGCCAAAACGTTCTTCTTCAACCAGGGCCTGTATACGGTCCATCAGGTCTTCACCCGTATGGAGATTACGGAACCTGGTCAGAAACTGAAATCCGGGAAGACCATACCACTGCGCTTCCACATCCGTGATATTCAGATCCAGTGCTCTGGCCATGCCATAAATACCGCCCGGGCCGCGTCTGGCGCTGTTACCAAACCCATAGGTGTCAAAACCATGAAGTGTAAAGAGTTCTGTAGTTCGTGCAACCGGCTGGCCCAGAGAGAGCACAAGTGCATGAGGGGACTTCTTCTGCATGCTTTCACATAGCGGAAGTATCGCACTTCCCTGACGAAGCGTATGCAGGAGGCCACCAATACCACCATTGACACGTGCCTGATCTGTCAGTCCGGGATCCTCTTCATCTGTACCCGCAAGTGCTTCACGGTCCTGTCTGAACCGGCTGGAGGCCATCATATCGCCCGCATAGATCACACAATCGGCACCTTCCAGAACTTCTTCCCGTGTTCTGGAGACGCGGAAGCTTCCGCGCAGGCCACTGTGCTTCAGACACGCCTGTCCATATTTTTCGAGGACGGAAGCCATTGCATCATTCTTCTCTTCAACAATGAGGTCTCCCTCTGCCTTGCCGGCCTGATACATGTCTGTCAGAAAAGAGGGGAGCAGTGGGGCAATATCCTGCCCGATGAATGCGAGTTTCAATGTGAAAGTCCTTCTTTCTTAGCACATTGGTCAGATCAAGGAGAGAAAAGTGGGAATCAGTGCATGGTATATACATAATCAGTTTACTCCCAAAGAGATGTTTTTGCAATTCATGTTTGGAAGAAGATGGCAAACCAAAAGCGGACCTGCATGAAAACAGGTCCGCCTGGATCAGTCCATATTCTTAACCAAGTACTTGCAGTCTCCGGATGACTTCATCGCCGAACGCATCTGTTGTCATGCCGCCAGGAGCAGGTGTCAGTTTCTCCTGATGCATGCAATCCAATACGTGCTTGAGCTGATCTGCGTATGTGTTGAGACCGATATGATCCAGCATCATGACAGTCGCGCGCAGGATACTCTGCGGGTCTGCAAATTCACCGAGCCCCTGCTCGATCAGACGAGGTGCAGAGCCATGAATGGCTTCAAACATGGCATACTGACTACCGATGTTTGCACTTCCTGCAGTTCCGACGCCTCCCTGGATCTGAGCCGCTTCATCGGTGAGTATGTCACCATACAGATTCGGTGTGAGGACTACCCGGAAAGAAGAGCGTGTGGATGGGTTGATCAGATTGGCAGCCATGATATCGACGTAATATTCTTCGCATTCAACCTCAGGATACTGCTTGGCGATTTCATGGCAGATGGCTGAGAAAAGACCGTCGGTTTTTTTCATGATGTTGGCCTTTGTAACAATCGTGACCTTGCAGTCCCCGTGCTGATGTGCGTAATCGAATGCGGCTCTGGCAATCCTTTCAGTGCCGGCCTGGGTAATTACTTTAAAGTCCATGGCAAGAAGGCCGGGAATTTCAATACCCTTGCTGCCAAGTGTATATTCACCTTCGGTATTTTCACGGAAGAATATCCAGTCAATGCCTTCTTCAGGGACACAGACCGGCCGGATGTTGGCATACAGATCCAGCTCCTTGCGCAGTGTGACATTTGCGCTGGTCATCGTGCCACCACCGGGCGTGGTGGTCGGACCCTTGAGCAGAACAGAGCAGCCTTTAATCTGCTGCAGTGTATCGTCCGGTACACTTTTCCCTGTCTTCAGTCTGTTCTCAATGGTCAGACCTTCTATGGTGTGAAGAATCACGGACTGCTCGCGAATCTCTCTGGCCAGCAGAAACTGCAGTGCCTTGACTGCCTGACGCACAATGATCGGACCTATGCCGTCTCCGTCTGCAATACCGATATGAATCGGTCTTTTGGTGAAATCGGTATGAACCGTATTCTTCAGCTGTTCTGCACGCAGTACCTGCTCTTGAAGCAATTGCGAAAAAGTTTCAGTCAGCATGTTGAATTCCTGCATTCTCGACCACACTCCTTATTCCAAGTTCTGAGACTGTGCTACCAGAAGACTGCTGGTTGATGCTGCACGGATGTGTTCCTGCATCAGCTGTTCCGCCCGATCCGGGTCTCTGCATATGATGGCTTCAAAAATAGCACGGTGTTCATCAAGAGAATGCTGTGCACGATCAGGCGCGGACAGGGATGCTTTACGGAATTTTACAATGCGCATGATCAGTGGCTCAAGCGTATAGCGCAGAGGATTGCTCTGACAATAGCGGTAGAGTATCTGATGAAATTGGCTGTCCATGTTTTTGATGCTTTCCGAATCCCCGCGTTCTGTGTAGAAAGCCTGCAGATCCAAGGCTTCCTGTGCTTCACGGATAAACTGGTCGTTGACATGCTCACATACGCGCCGGACCGCAAGCCCTTCCAGTCTGTAGCGAATTTCATAAATGTCTGCAATATCCTCGGTTGATACGCCAATCACCTGGATACCTTTGGATGAGACCTGCACCAGGTGCTCGTGCTCCAGACGTCCGACTGCTTCCCGGATCGGAGTCCGGCTGACCTCAAGCTCTTCACTGAGCTTGCTCTCTGTCAGGACGGCACCACCCGGGTAATCGCCTGCAAGGATCTTTTTTTCCATGATGTCAAATACTTTATCGGCAAGAGATTGCATCTGATATGCCATGATATTCCTCCTTATAGCCGGTGCAGACGTCCTTCGGTCAGCTTCTCAACCTGAGTCTCCAGTTCATTAATGCTGAGCGATGCAACGCGTCCGCCAGCAAACTGCTCGTCAACCCATTTCTTCAGCTGGATAACCAGCGGGTCCTGCTTGCTTACTGCTTCATTAGCAGTCAGCTGATAGTTTTCATTAATCCAGTATGCGATTCCAGCAAGCCCGGAGGTGGGTCCGATCATGACAGACGCAGGACGGTTAAGAATCTTTTTTGTGTTGAAGATATTATAGATTTCCTCGTCTTTCATCAGACCGTCTGCATGGATTCCTGCACGCGTTACATTGAAGTTCCTTCCGACAAACGGTGTCATGGGCGGAATCTGATATCCGATCTCATGCTTGAAGTATTCCGCGATCTCGGTAATCACGGAAAGATCCATGCCGTCTGTGGCACCGCGCAGAGAAGCGTATTCAATGCACATGGCTTCCAGCGGGATATTCCCTGTGCGTTCTCCGATGCCGAGAAGGGAACAGTTGACTGCACTGGCACCATACAGCCAGGCGGTCGAAGCATTGGAAACGGCTTTGTAGAAATCATTATGTCCATGCCATTCCAGGTATTCACTGCTGACATCAGAATAATGCTGCAGACCATAGACAATGCCCGGGACAGAACGTGGCAGTGCGACTTCAGGATAGGGGACACCATACCCCATGGTATCGCATGCGCGTATGCGGACCGGGATCCCCGCATCTGCACTCATTTTCATCAGCTCATTGACAAACGGGACAACAAAGCCATAAAAATCCGCACGGGTAATATCTTCAAGGTGACATCTGGGCATAACGCCGGACTCAAAGGCCAGAGAGACCGTGTCAAGGTACTTCTTCATTGCCTGGGAGCGGGTGAGCTTCATTTTTTTGAAGATATGATAATCACTGCAACTGACCAGGATTCCTGTTTCATGGATGCCCAGATCACGGATCAGCTGAAAATCTTCCTTGGTTGCCCGGATCCATGTAGTGATCTCGGGATACTGCAGTCCCAGATCCTTGCATGCAAGAAGCGCATTCCGGTCCTTCTCGCTGTATACAAAGAATTCACTCTGACGAATAATCCCATAAGGGCCGCCGAGCTTACTCATCAGCTTGAACAGATCAACAATCTGCTTGACAGTGTATGGATCAACAGACTGCTGTCCATCACGGAAAGATGTATCACTGATCCATATTTCTTCAGGCATGCCCATAGGCACACGCCGATGGTTGAACGGAATCTTGGGAATGGTTTCATAATCATAAATGTCGCGGTACAGATTGGGCGACTGCACATCCTGGAGTGAATAACGATAGTTTTTTTGCTCCAGAAGGTTCGTTTTTGAAGAAATTTCCAGCATATCTGCCCTCCAATCCGTGCATACATGTATACACACATCCCAGTATATGAACAAATGCGTGAGAAGACAAGCGATTTGTCGGTAAAGAACATAAAGAATACAGCAGAGACTCGTAAGCAGAGAGAAAAGAAACAGCCGGTGTGGTTTGACAGTCAGGGCTCTGAATTCTATACTTTATGCGTTACTTCATGCCCGGAAACATTGATCCGGACATGAAATCCATAAAGTCTGTACATGCTCCGCAATGATGATATGCATTCCATGAGGACCGCATCATGTGATGAAAAAACGGACGCCTGTACCATGAACGGATATGAAACATAAAGGCGAATACACAGGAACAGGAGAGAAGGGGCGCGCCTTGCTTTCGGAGAGCATGCGGTGGAGGCGGGTGCAGTACCGAATAACAAATGAAACGCTTATTATCAGGATGTCTGATGATCTGTATTCTTCTCAGTATGGTACTTTGCGGGTCTGCAGAATCCGGGCACATGCTTCTCGGGCCAGGGAGCACGTGCATGATGGCAGTGTCTGCAGATGGTTCCATATGGGGCTGGGGAGAAAACGGAAATGGCCAGTTGGGGCTTGGAAACAAAAAACGCCAGCTTCAGCCGGTGCGCACAGCAGAAAACCTTGATGGCAATGAAGTGGTTCAGATACGTGGCGGAAAAGCACACATGCTTTTTCTCCTGCAGGACGGGACCATGTATGCATGCGGACATAATGCGGAGGGTCAGCTGGGCCTGGGTAAAACCGGGAAGGATGTACTGATCCCTCAGCAGATTCCGGAACTTTCCGGGATCAGACAGTTTGCGGTCGGCCATAATCATGCACTTGCACTCGATACAGAGGGGCATGTCTGGGCATGGGGACAGAACGATAAAGGGCAGGTCGGCAACGGAACACGGAAGAATCAGGCAGAACCATGGAAACTGCCGCTTGAAAACATATCCCGGGTCGTCTGCGGACGAAAATTCTCCCTCGCGATGGCTGAGGATGGTACGATCTATGGCTGGGGAGATAACGAATATGGACAACTGCTGAATGCAAGTCGTCTGAAGCCGGTGCTTGAGCCCGTCAGGCTGGAACTGAATGCACAGTATACAGACCTGTGCTGCGGAAACGCGTCTGTGCTTGCTTTGGACACGGAGGGCATTCTGTGGGCATGGGGGAGAAATGACTATTGGCAGCTGGGAAACCGGGAAGCCGGGAAGAAGCAGACAGAACCGGTTCGTGTAGTGTTTCCTGAACCTGTTTCCATTGTGTATATGGATGGCTTTAATATCCACAGTGCGATACTGACTGAACAGGGGGCTGTGTGGCAGTGGGGAGCATGTGGTCACGGACAATACGGACTTGGTGAACGCCCATGGAGGTCACTTGCCGTACAGGCATGCCCTGCACAGAATGTTATGAAGGTTGCCGTAAATACTTATACATCCTATATACTGATGGACGACGGACGTGTTCTGGCCTGTGGAGGCAACTGGTACGGTCAGGCGGGGACACATCGGAAGATCAGTCATTATGTCATGAACTGGACTGAAACCGGACTGAATCTGCTTGACTCACAGTGGCAAGACCCGAACGACTAAGTCGCAAGATGCTGCACCAAGGTCTGCTGGAAACTGTTTTCTGCCATGCGGTCCGGTGTGCGTTGGTGCTCGGGCATATGCAGAAGAAATGATTTGGCAAAACGAAAAGCTCCTGATTTTCAGGAGCTTTTCATTAACGTTCTTCACGGAAGTATGGCAACCCAAGACTCTGAGG
>ONWQ01000274.1 GCA_900321565.1 uncultured Eubacteriales bacterium | reverse complement strand
ACTTCACTGCCCTTGCCCGCCATGCTCTCCAGAAGAATGGTCACCCGGCCCGCCTGGGGCAGAAGCTGTTCCAGCCCCTCCGTGATCTGGCGGATCCCCGTTTCCATGCCCTGGCCCGTATGGCTTCCCGGGTGCAGGTTATACAGCCGGCACGGCACCGGCTGCAGGCGCCGCAGGTCATCCGCCATGGTCCGCAGACTGTAGTCGCGGATCTCCTCCCGCGCCGAGCACAGGTTCAGTGTATACGGCGCGTGAGCCACCATGCCGGAGAGCGCATGCGCCTGCGCGTACGCACTCAGTGCTGCCGCATCCTCCGCGTTCTCCGCCCGGGCCGATCCGCCCCGCGGGTTCCGGGTGAAAAACTGGAACGTATCCGCTCCGATGGACACCGCTGCCTCGCCCATGGCCAGGTATCCCTTCGCTGCAGACAGATGGCAGCCCAGGCGCAGAGATTTCCCGCTCATGGTGCCCGGGTCGTGCCCGGCACGCTCGGATGCATTTCCGTGAACGTCTGATAATGGTCCTCGGTATAGAAGACCAGCCCGTCGTTGGAGAAGATGATCCGGTACGCGTTCCGGCGCCCTTTGGTGTAATAGCAGTCGCACTCGTAGTACTGCCGTCCCTTAGCCGTGGGCAGCAGCCCCTCATAGTTCCCGAACCGGTCCCCGCCGATGGACATGCCCGGCGCCACATCGCTCACATAATTGTACCGCGAGTCCCAGCCCCGTGCCTGCGCTTCCTTCTTCGTCAGGAAATTGTCCGGCAGTTCGCCGTGCGCGAACAGATAGTCCGCAATGGACTGAGGATCAATGATCGGGCCGTCCGGCACCGGGGACACAGTCACCGCCGGGATCGGGGTGGCCGTGGGCTTCGGGGTTTTCGTGGGTTTCGGTGTCTTTGTTGCCTTCGGCTTCGGGGTCCTGGTCGGCTTCGGCGTCGGGGTATTCTTGTTCTTTTTGCTCTTCGCCGTCAGGACGCTTTCTGTCCGCAGCTGTTCCCAGGCCGGAGACGCCGCGGCTTCCGCCAGCGGTTCGGCCACCAGGGCCAGGGACAGGATCAGCACGAGGACCAGTGCACCAAGGCGCAGTCCGAGCCTGTTTTTCATCGTCAGTACCTCCTGTTATTTATGGTACCGTTCCCCGGCAAGGATCTTCATGAAACGGTACAGCTGTTCCAGCAGCATGACCCGCGCCAGCTGGTGCGGGAACGTCATGGGGCTCATGGACCACTTTTCGTCCGCCCGCGCAAGCACGTCGTCCGAAAGTCCCAGGGAACCGCCCAGGACAAACACAAGCCGCCCGTTCACGGTCGCCATGCGTTTTTCCAGTACCCGGGCCGTCTCCTCCGAGGAACGCATCACCCCGTCAATGGCCAGAGCGATCACATGATCCGTGGGTCTGAGCTTCTGGAGTATGCCCGCGCCTTCCCGGTCCTTCAGCTGCTTTTCCAGTGCCGGGGAAGAGTGCTCCGGCTCGCTCAGGTCCGGGATCTCAATCTCTTCCATCTTCGCAAACCGGCTCAGTCGTTTCAGGTATTCATCCGCCATCTGCCGGTACGGCTTTTCCTTCAGCCGTCCGACTCCGATGATGATCAGCTGCATAGGCCACCTCAGAGTACCACACGGCAGGGATCCCCTGAAAGATACCGCATCAGGTTTTCCACCACCATGTCAAGGCGCATCCGCATGGCTTCCTGTGTCGCATACCCGGTATGCGGCATGAACAGCGTGTTCGGCGCATGCAGGATCGGGTCCTCCGGGTCCAGCGGCGGTTCCCGGTCAAACACATCCGAGGCATACCCGGAAAGCTTCCCGGATTCAAGCGCCGCAATCACCGAAGGCGTGTCCACCACCGGTCCGCGCGCCAGGTTCAGGAGCAGGGCACCGTCCTTCATCTGTGCGATCGTCTCCTCCCGGATCAGTCCCCGGGTCGTGTCCTTAAGCGGACAGTGCAGGAAGACCGCATCGCTCATCCCGAGCACGTCCGCAAGCGGCAGCATGGGAATTCCTTCCCGCTCGCCCGAGGTCTGCGTCGCAGAAGTCCCCACGACACGGCACCCGAATGCTTCCAGAAGGTGCGCCGTGGCCAGCCCGATGGCGCCCAGGCCTACGATCCCGCAGGTCTTCCCGGCGGCTTCGCGGCCCGCAAACCCGTTGCGACCGTGCCCGAGCCGGGTTTCCCGGTCCATGGCCGGGAGCGCACGCAGAAGACTCAGAAACATGCACAGTGCCTGTTCACTCACAGCCCTTGTGGCATACCCGCTGGCATTGCATACCCGGATCCCGCGCCGGCGGCAGGCGTTCAACCCCACATGATCGACGCCTGTGAAGGCCACGTCCACAAACCGGAGGTTCGGGCACGCGTCCACCACCGCATCCGGGAACGGCATGTTGGCCAGGATCACATAGTCCGCATCCGCGCACAGCCGCACGGTCGCCTCCGTGTCTGCGGGCTTTCCGCTGGCTATGACCAGTTCATGCCCTGCCTGGGTAAACAGGCGCAGCGCCTCCCGGATCTCTTTTTCCGGTACACCCAGGGGTTCTGCCACCACAAGCTTCCTGCGTTCTTCAGGCTTCGTCATGGGTTCCTGCCTCCTTAAAATGACGGACTTCATGATTCTTCATTATAAGAGCGCGTCCCCTTCCGGTCAAGATAAGACGAAATGATGGAAAGTTTTTTGCAAAATTGTTTCAAATTGTGTCGAAATTGATTGACATTCCGTCATAATTTTTCTACAATAACACTGGATGGGACTCGGAGTCCCTGGACATCCGTCCAAATCTCGTGTTGGGGGCAACAATCATGATTCGCAAGCGCATGCTGGCAGCAGGCCTCTGCCTGATGCTTCTGAGCCTCTGCCTTTCCGCAACAGGGACGACCCTGTTTCCTTATCAGACGGTCACGACAGCCAATGTCAATCTGCGGCGCAGCGCCTCTTCCACGGCCGTGATCCTGGAAGAGCTGGCCGAGGGCACTTCCGTGAGTGTGATCGGGGAAAGCGGCAGCTACCTGAAAGTCTCCACCGGCAGCCATACAGGCTATGTCCTCAGGGACTACCTGAAGCCCGGCGGCGGCATGGTGGTGGATTCCGCGACCAACCTGGCCGACACAGCCACGGGTTATCCCTATGAGACCACATCCCGGGAGAAGGTCAATCTGCGCGCCCGGAAATCCACGGAATCGACACTGGTGGATCAGGT
>ONWQ01000102.1 GCA_900321565.1 uncultured Eubacteriales bacterium | reverse complement strand
TGAAAATGCAGGGCAAGAATGCCGAATGTATGTGCTTCATCTGACATGGAATCCCTATGTTTGCATAACCTTGACACTCTCCGAAAAGATTCATAGAATGAGTCTGCTTTCCGTGAAACTGAGGACTCGGGCATGAACCCTGATACCGTGAGAATTCAGGAAAAAACACAGCAAATCCGTCAGCCTCTGCAAATGAGACGGAAAGACACATGAATTCCTTTATGCGTTTTCACTTTTCGCTTGCGCCTTCAAAGGGATTCTGTATAATATCTGCGGGGTGATAGCAATGAAGTATGTATCCTGGAATGTTAACGGGATTCGTGCATGTATGGATAAAGGATTCCTGGAGGCATTCGAAAAACTGGATGCAGATGCTTTCTGCCTGCAGGAAACCAAATGCCAGCCGGATCAGGTTAAACTGGAACTGCCTGGGTATCATCAGTACTGGTATAGTGCAGAAAAGAAAGGATACTCAGGAACTGCGATCTTTACAAAGCAGGAGCCGCTGTCTGTACAGTACGGAATCGGTATGGATATGCATGACCATGAAGGCCGCGTGATCTGTCTGGAGTTTCCACAATGGTTCCTGGTTACGGTCTATACACCCAACAGTCAGGATGGCTTGAAAAGACTGGATTATCGCATGCAGTGGGAGGAGGCTTTTCTTCAGTACCTGAAACAGCTGGAAGAAAAACATCCGGTGATTGTATGTGGGGATATGAATGTTGCGCATCAGGAAATTGATCTGAAGAACCCGTCTTCCAATCATATGAATGCGGGTTTTACAGATCAGGAACGTGCATGCATGACCCGGCTTTTACAGGCGGGGTTTGTGGACACATTCAGAAATCAGCATCCGGATGCAAAAGATATTTACTCCTGGTGGTCCTATCGGTTCAAGGCAAGGGAAAGGAATGCCGGCTGGCGTATTGACTATTTCCTTGTTTCTCAGGCGCTGTCCGGACAGGTTCAGGACAGTGCGATTCATACAGACATCTATGGATCTGATCATTGCCCGGTATCTATCACGATTGCGCTTCAATAACAGACAGCGGAGGGAAAAAGCAGAATGCTCGAGCTGAAAAATGTAACGTTTGATGTAGCTGAGGAACATCAGCAAAAAGAAATCATTCGAAATGTTTCGTTTACGGTTGATGATAACCGTTTTGTTGTGATTACCGGTCCCAATGGTGGCGGAAAATCAACACTGGCCAAGCTGATAGCAGGAATTGAACGTCCGACTTCAGGAAGCATCTACTTTAATGGTGAAGATATCACAGGACTGTCAGTGACGGAACGGGCAAAAAAAGGAATCGGATATGCATTCCAGCAACCCGTTAGGTTCAAGGGCATCGAGGTACTTGATCTCCTGAGAATTGCATCCGGCGATCGCAGGATGTCGGTTGATAAAGCATGCGGATATCTTTCGGAAGTCGGATTGTGTGCACGCGACTATGTCCGCCGTGAGGTGAATGCATCACTGTCCGGCGGTGAACTGAAGCGGATCGAGATTGCTACAGTTCTGGCAAGGTCTCCGGAAATGGCGGTATTCGATGAACCGGAAGCCGGCATTGATCTCTGGTCTTTTCAGAATCTGATTCGCGTGTTCGAACATATGCGTGAGAAGAACAGGCAGCGCTCAATCCTGGTAATCTCTCATCAGGAGCGTATTCTTCAGATAGCCGATGAGATTATTGTGATTGCAGACGGACAGGTTCATGCTCATGATCAGCGTGAAGCTCTGCTGCCGGAACTGATGAGCAATGGAAATGCGGTAAATATGGCTTGCTCGAAACTGACGGGGTCAATGGAAAAGGAGAATCAGTAACACATGGATGCGATTCAGAAACGGATACTGGAAGAGGTGGCAGACCTGCATGGTGTGCCGGAAGGTGCGTACAATATTCGTGCGAATGGTGTAAGCACGGACAGGCGATCTACAGCCAACATTGAAATTACATCCAAAGAAGATCGGAGCGGCATTGATATACATATTAAACCGGGCACGAAAAATGAATCCTGCCATATCCCGGTGGTTCTCTCACAGTCAGGTCTGGAGGAAGTTGTCTATAACGATTTCTATATTGGCGCAGACAGTGATGTGGTGATCGTAGCAGGGTGCGGCATCGACAACTGTGGCGGCAAAGATTCCAGACACGACGGTGTGCATCGGTTTTTTGTTGAAAAGAACGCACATGTGCGCTATGTTGAAAAACATTATGGCCAGGGAAATGGGACAGGTAAGAAAATCCTGAATCCTGTTACAGAAGTACACCTTGCAGAAGACAGCAGTATGGAAATGGAAATGGTTCAGATCCGTGGGGTGGACTCTACGATCCGAACAACAACGGCTGAGCTTGCTGAACGCGCTAAGCTTGTTGTGCGGGAACGCCTTATGACCCATGAAGATCAGCGCGCAGAAAGCATATATATTGTTACTATGCAGGGTGAAGGCGCAAGTGCGGATGTGGTTTCCAGGTCCGTTGCACGTGACGATTCCTATCAGAAATTTGATTCAAGGATTGTCGGAAACTGTAACTGTAATGGCCATACAGAGTGCGACGCAATTATGATGGACCACGCACACATTCTTGCTGTTCCTCAGCTTGAGGCTAATGATCTGAATGCGAGTCTGATTCATGAGGCTGCAATCGGCAGGATTGCGGGAGAACAGATTATAAAACTTGAAACCCTTGGTCTGACAGAAGCTGAAGCTGAAGAAGAGATCATCAATGGGTTCCTGAAGTAAAAAACAACTGCGGGACAGGGCCGAAAACCAAGCCTTATCCTGCAGTTATTTATGTATTTCAGACTGGTCGTTAGGATCAGCAAATCCTGTTATACAGGCACACGTTACCAGCGGTAGATAGAATACCGGGTCAGAGTAAAGGCTCAGACGCTGAAACAATGCGGAATTTCTGAAAAATCCCATGGACCAATCACTTCTTTGCTTGCCTGCCGTTTGACCGGAGAGGGAAGCCGAGAACAGGAAAATACATCAACAGGAGAATATGGGTTTGATAAAGCAAGTAATAGTCATGCGAAGAGATCTTCATATGAGAAAAGGAAAGATTGCAGCACAGGCAGGGCATGCCTGCGTCGAGGCAGTACTTCAGACATTGGAGAAGAATACACTGCTTTCAGAAGAGGAGAGGGAAAACTCTGCACTGAACCGATGGCTACGTGAAGGTGAAGCCAAAATCTGTGTATATGTAGACGGAGAAGAAGCACTGCTTGAACTCTACCATACTCTGAGCGAAGCTGAAATCATGTGTGCATTGATTCAGGACGCAGGGCATACGGAATTTCATGGACAGGCGACCTACACGTGCATAGCCACAGAACCAGTAGAGGCAGAAAGAATTGACCCATACACAGGGTGCTTGCCATTGTACTAATACAATATCTAGAAAAAAAGCAACGGACCGATCCATATTTTGTGACCTGTTTGACAAAGCATTGGTGATTGAAATATAATGATTCTGTGACAAATGCTGAAAACAAAAAGGGTGAAACAGTATGATGCGCTATGGTCCAAGGCGCGGCAATCGTATGATGGGCGTAACGGACACACGAAACGGCCGTCTTCGTGGGGTACTGATCCTCGTACTTTTGCTGACACTGATTGTACTTGCCATTGTGGGTGTGCCAGCCATGAAATACCGTTCTGATGCAGACAGCTATATGTCGGCCAGAATGCTGACAGAATGTGGTGCAGCAATGCAGCGGGTTCAGCGGCTTTCGAGAAATGCTTCCAGTACTTCTGCGCAAACACTTTCAGAAGTCAGGAGTTATCTTTATTCAATCGATGTTCTGAATCAGACGCATTTTGCTTTATCAGGACAGTACTTTATTGATGCCTCCCAATTTGCTACGATTTACGGGCTGCTGGAGGAATATGCGAGTCAGCTGATACAGGGCTCAGACACAGGCACAATTCAGTCGTCCATTGCCAGTGAATTGCAGACGCTTCAGGAAAGAATCCAGCAGATCAATTGAACCAACGAGAATACGAACAATCTAGAAAAATCCGAACCAGATAGTTCGGATTTTCTAGATTGCCGGATTCGCAGAAAAACACGTTGAAAAGCTTACACTGTATGACATGTGAGGAATTCCGGAACCTGTATATGCCATAATAACTATTACAAGAATATCACAAATTAAGTTCGGATATGAAAGAATTATTACAAAAAGTTTCAGAAAATTTAAAAAACAGCTTGACAGGGAAAAGAGATGGTGTTATTATACGCAAGCTGGCTCGCGAGAGACAGCGGATGAACCTTGAAAACGATACAGAGAGAAACGCAGAAAGAGACAGCAGATTCCGGAGAGATTGAGTTGTCGAGAGG
>ONWQ01000351.1 GCA_900321565.1 uncultured Eubacteriales bacterium | reverse complement strand
TGAAGGCATGTAAGTTCGGTGCGATCACCATGGTGAACAATCTTCCGAAGATTGATTACAGCAAATGCCGGCAGTGCATGATGTGTGCTGAAGCCTGTCCGAATGAGGCTATGAAGGCCATCTTTGATGAACGCAAGGTAGCCGTAATTGACCGCGACAGCTGTATCGGTTGCGGCATGTGCAAGAGAAACTGCCAGTTTGGTGCTATTCAGGGCGAACCGCGGCAGAAGCACAGGGTGAATGAAGCCTGCACTGGTTGCGGTGTCTGCGCAGAAAAGTGCCCCAAGAAGTGCATTACGATCCGTGAACGTACACGTCCGCGTGATCCGCAGGCAGCTTTACCGGTTACTCCACCCGCTGCCAAACCCGGTGATGCAACTGCAAAACCTGCAGGGGCAAAGCGGCCGCTGACACCGGAAGAAATGGCCAGGGTTGAAGCAGCCAAGGCAGCTAAGGCAGCCAAAGAAGCTGCCGCTGCAGCGAAAAACTGAATCTGAATCATCGGATTTACGGAATTGAAAAAAGCAGGAAGCCTGGAACGGAAGGTTTTCTGCTTTTTTCTTATGGAATTGGTTTAGGGTTCTTAAAAATCCCTTGTCAAAGGTGTGCCGAACATGTATAATTCAAGGGATTCAAAGGGGACCATACAGTGTGGTGCTCCCATCATCGCTTGGCGATGACAGAAAAAAGGAGGACGATTCCCATGGCCAAGAAATATGTGTACCTCTTTAAAGAGGGCAACGCCAACATGCGCGAACTGTTGGGCGGCAAGGGTGCAAACCTGGCTGAAATGACCAATCTTGGTATGCCTGTTCCACAGGGCTTCACCGTAACTACTGAAGCTTGCACACAGTATTACAATGATGGAAAGACCATCAATGACGAGATCGTAAAGCAGATCTATGACGCTCTTGCAGAAACTGAGAAGATCGCCGGTAAGAAGTTTGGCGATGATGAGAATCCTTTCCTGGTTTCTGTCCGCTCCGGTGCCCGTGCTTCCATGCCTGGCATGATGGATACCATCCTGAACCTCGGCCTGACCGACGTATCTGTAAAAGGCCTTGCTGCCAAGACCAACAATGAGAAGTTTGCCTATGATGCATATCGTCGTTTCATCGCCATGTTCTCTGACGTCGTCATGGAAATCCCGAAGAGCGAGTTCGAAGCTGTTCTGGATGAATTCAAGGAGAAGAAGGGCGTAAAGTTCGACCGCGACCTGGATGCTGAAGACCTGAAAGCGATTGTTGTTCGTTTCAAGGAGATCTATAAGAAGCATCAGGGTGTGGATTTCCCGCAGGATCCGCGTGTCCAGCTGATGGAAGCTGTCAAGGCTGTGTTCCGTTCCTGGGACAACCCGCGTGCCATCTACTATCGTCGTATGAACGATATTCCTGGCGACTGGGGCACTGCAGTCAATGTTCAGTCCATGGTGTTTGGTAACATGGGCGAAACCTCCGGTACCGGTGTTGCTTTCACCCGTAATCCCTCCACCGGCGAGAAGAAGCTGTATGGCGAGTATCTTCTGAATGCTCAGGGCGAAGACGTGGTTGCTGGTATCCGTACACCTCAGCCCATTGCAACCCTGCAGGATGCAATGCCCGAAGTATATCAGCAGTTTGTTGATATTGCCGCCAAGCTGGAAGCACACTATCGCGACATGCAGGATATGGAATACACCATCGAGGAAGGCAAGCTGTACATGCTGCAGACCCGTAATGGTAAGCGCACTGCTGCTGCCGCTCTGAAGATTGCTGTAGACCTCGTGGATGAAGGCGTTCTTTCTGAAAAGGAAGCTGTGCTGAAGGTTGAACCGAAGCAGCTGGATAGCCTGCTGCATCCGAATTTTGACGCAGAAGCCCTGAAGAAGGCCAATGTGATCGCCAAGGGTCTGCCTGCATCTCCTGGTGCCGGCGCCGGTGCAATCTACTTCACTGCTGAAAAGGCTGCTGAACACGGCAAGAACAAGGAAAAGGTCATCCTGGTACGTAAGGAAACCACGCCTGAAGATATCGAAGGCATGGACTTCAGCCAGGCAATTCTGACCGCTTTCGGCGGAATGACCAGCCATGCTGCTGTCGTAGCTCGTGGTATGGGCCGTGCTGCTGTTGTTGGCTGTGGCGACCTGAAGTTTGACGAAGCCAATAATACCGTGACGATCGCTGGCAAGGTTTACCATGAAGGCGATATGATCTCTGTGGATGGTTCCACCGGTAATGTTTATGACGGACTGGTTCCCACTGTGGATGCAACCATCTCCGGTGACTTCGCTCGTCTGATGGGCTGGGCTGATGCTGCACGTACTCTGAAGGTGCGTACCAATGCTGATACGCCCCGTGATGCAAAGAAAGCTGTTGAATTTGGTGCTGAAGGTATCGGCCTGTGCCGTACCGAGCATATGTTCTTCGAAGCTTCCCGTATCGCTGCTGTCCGTGAAATGATCCTCTCGGATACCAAGGAACAGCGTGAAAAGGCTCTGGCCAAGATCCTGCCGATGCAGCAGAGCGACTTTGAAGCGATGTATAAGGTACTGGAAGGCCGTCCCATGACCGTCCGTTATCTGGATCCGCCGCTCCATGAGTTCGTACCGCATCTGGATATGGAAGACGAAATCAAAGAGCTTGCTGAAAACCTGAAGATGACTGTGGATGAAGTCAAGCAGAAGATCACTGCGCTGCATGAAGCGAACCCCATGATGGGCCATCGTGGATGCCGTCTGGCTGTGACTTATCCTGAAATTGCCGAAATGCAGACCCGTGCAGTTCTGCAGGCCGCAATTAATGTGACCCGCGAATGTGGTTTCAAGATTGTTCCTGAAATCATGATTCCTCTGGTCGGTTCCAAGAAAGAACTGGCATTTGTGAAGAATATCGTGGATGAGACTGCTAAGAAGGTCTTCGAAGAACAGGGCCTCACTCTTGAGTATCATGTCGGTACCATGATTGAGATCCCGCGCGCTGCTGTGACCGCTGATGAGATCGCAGAAGAAGCTGAATTCTTCTCATTCGGCACAAACGACCTTACTCAGATGACCTTTGGCTTCAGCCGTGATGATGCTGCGAAGTTCCTGGGCGCCTATTATGAGAACAAGATCTTCGAAAGCGATCCGTTCGCACGTCTCGACCAGGATGGCGTAGGCCAGCTGGTGAAGATGGCTGCAGAAAAAGGCCGCAAGACCCGTCCGGAAATCAAACTGGGCATCTGCGGCGAGCATGGCGGCGATCCGAGCTCCATCAAGTTCTGCCACAATGTGGGCCTGAACTATGTCAGCTGCTCTCCGTTCCGTGTTCCGATTGCACGTCTGGCTGCTGCCTGGGCTGCGATTGAAGCTGAGAAGTAATCGATTGGTTTTTAATCCTTCGGGCTGTGAAGCAATTGGGTGTTACCATGCTTCACAGCCTTTTTTCTGTGTTTGTATCGGGAAAAGGATGGTTCAACATATAAAGATGGGATAGAATATGTGAACATTTACGCGTTTTTGGCGCTCCCACGCTTGGTACAGATTGTTTTTGTGGTACAATACTGATGCATCAAAGAATATGTGTGTATCATCCCCCTGAAAGTTCAGCTTCCGGGGCTTATTCTGATGAATGGAAATATCGCAGAGAGAAAACTAAACAGGTTATTACGGATGACAGTGATCTCAGGATTCATTGTTGTCCGGAGAGGTTAATGCAGGGAAAAGCCTGGAGGCTTAATCTATGATTGACGGAATGGAAATGATGGCATGATTCTGAAAGAAAAACTGCTGGAGAAACTGAAGGAGGCACTGGCAGCCGTACTTCCGATTGTCACCCTGGTGCTGATTCTTAGTATGAGCGTTGCGCCGATCCCAAGCGGTGTGTTGCTCAGCTTTCTGATGGGGACAATCATGCTGATCGGCGGTATGATGTTCTTTTCGGTTGGTGCGGAAGTAGCCATGCAGCCAATGGGTGAGCTGGTGGGTGCAAGAGTGACCAAGACCAAGAACCTGAAACTGATTCTGAGTCTGGGGTTTGTCCTGGGACTTCTGATTACAGTCTCGGAACCGGATTTACAGGTGCTTGCGCAGCAGGTACAGGCAATCCCGAATCTGGTTCTGATCCTTTCAGTAGGGGTTGGTGTGGGTGGATTCCTGGTTCTCGCCCTTGTTAGGATTCTGTACAGAATACCGCTTAGACTTCTGCTTTTCGGTTTCTATATCCTGATTCTGGGACTGACATTTCTGGCACCGGAAAACTTCAGAGCTATAGCGTTTGATTCGGGCGGGGTTACAACAGGTCCGATGACGGTTCCGTTCATCATGTCTTTTGGTTTGGGTATAGCATCCATACGAAGCGACAACAGTGCGGCTGAAGACTCTTTTGGTCTGGTCGCACTCTGCTCGGTTGGACCGATCCTGGCGGTGCTGATCCTTAGCATGATTTTCCATGCCGATGGTGCGGATTATGTTCCACTGCAGGTGAATAATGTAAAGGATTCCATGGAACTGCGAACACTGTTCGGAAATGGCTTTCCTGAATATCTTAAAGACATGCTGATTTCCATCCTGCCCATTACGGTCTTCTTCTTCATATTCAATATGGTGATGCTGAAAACAAGCTATACACAGCTGTCCAGAATTGGCTTGGGCATACTGTACACGTACATTGGTCTGACTGTATTCATGACGGGTGCAAACTTCGGCTTTATGCCTGCAGGTGCATACCTGGGAGAAATGCTTGGTAAGCTGCCTTATCGCTGGATCATTATCCCGACGGGTGTACTGATTGGGTATCTGGTTGTGAAGGCGGAACCGGCTGTATACGTGCTGATGCGGCAGGTTGAGGAACTGACGGACGGTGCCATAACAGGCAGAAGCCTGCAGCTGAGCATGTGCGTTGGTGTAGGTATATCCGTCGGTCTTTCCATGCTGCGGGTTATGCTCGGGCTGAATGTTCTGTGGATTATCGTTCCCGGATATATTCTGGCCCTGGCCATGAGCTTCCTGTGTCCGAAACTGTTCATGGCCATTGCTTTTGACTCGGGCGGTGTTGCTTCCGGTCCGATGACTGCAGCTTTCCTGCTTCCCATGACCATGGGCTTTTGTTCAGCATTGGGCGGCAATCTTGCAATGGATGCGTTTGGCGTTGTTGCGCTGGTTGCCATGACACCCCTGATTACGATTCAGGGACTGGGAATTCTGTACAGAGTCAAGACGCG
>ONWQ01000103.1 GCA_900321565.1 uncultured Eubacteriales bacterium | reverse complement strand
CCGAAAGTCTTATATATCAAGAACTTTCGGGTTTCTTTAATGAGCCCGGCGGGATTCGAACCCACGACCTTTTGATTCGTAGTCAAACACTCTATCCAGCTGAGCTACGGGCCCATTCGTCTGTTGCTCTCAGGCAACGGTGAGATAATAGCACGCTTTTTGATTTGTGTCAAGCGAAAATAAAAATAAAAATGCAACAGATGAGTGTCCCTGAGGGACAATGAATGGACAGAAAACAGGTCCTGGCCGGGATATACCATAGCCAGGACCTGCTGGAAGATTTCCACTTACATCAGCTAGCTGATTGCTTATCTGATCTGAGTGCATATCATTTATTACTTATGAACCCGGATACCCAAAGTAGCCTTTTCACCATTGATATCCCACTCGCTGACTACATAACTATCGTCCGCCTGGGCGTTTTCAATGCTCAGTGCCAGTGTTGCCTTCGAGATCATGTCTTTACCTGCCTGAATGGCAGAAACCAGAGTCTCGGTGGATGTATAGCAGACATCAATGCGATCAACAACCTCAAAGTTTGCGTCACGTCTCATGGTCTGAAGCTTGCTGATCACTTCACGGATATATCCTTCCTGGATCAGTGCCTCTGTGAGATTGGTATCCAGCACGACTGTGAGACCATGGTCTTCAAGGGCAACGAAGCCTGCTTTCTGCATGGGCTCGGTGAGTACATCATCTTTTGCGAGCTCAATGAGAGTTCCATCGATTTCAAACTGGACGGTTTCACCACGCTCGAATGCATCTACCGTTTCATTCCCATCCATTTCCTTGAGATGCTGTCCGATCTTGCCGAGAAGTTTCCCGTAGCGCGGACCCAGAGTGCGCATCTGTGGCTTCAGAAGATAGGTTGTGAATGCCTTGGCGTCGTCGGTAAATACAACCTCTTTGACATTGAGCTCATCTTCGCACAGTGTCTGATAGGGGGCACTGAAGGACGCACCTTTCACATACAGTCTGGAAAGCGGCTGGCGCACCTTAAGGCTTGCGGTATTCCGGCAGGAACGTCCGAGCTGTACGACATTCAGCAATGCTTCCATCTGTTCTTCCATGTCCTTGTCGATGCAGGAACAGTCAGCAACAGGGTAATCACAGAGATGAACGGATTCCTTGCTGTCCGGAATATTGTTAACCACCAGGTTCTGGTAGATTTCATCAGCCATGAACGGAATAAAGGGTGCACTGACTTTGGACAGAGTGACGAGCACATGATACAGAGTCGCGAATGCGGCTTCCTTGTCACCGGCCATACCCTTGCCCCAGAAACGTTCACGACCACGACGGACATACCAGTTCGACAGTTCATCAACAAACTCTGCGATGGCGTTGGCAGGCTCAGTGACACGGAAATGCTCCAGATCATCATCTACACGGATGATCAGAGAATTCAGCTTGGAGAGTACCCAGCGATCCATCAGAGAGAGCTCAACATGGTCGAGCGGATGAGCGGTGGGATCAAAACCGTCAATCTCGGCGTACATTGAGAAGAATGCATAGACATTCTGCAGTGTAGCCAGGAAACGGCACGGACCTTCCTGCACGGATTTTTCAGAGAAGCGGGTCGGCAGCCATGGTGCGGAGGTTGTATAGAAATACCAGCGCAGGGCATCTGCTCCATACTTGTCCAGCATCTCGAACGGGTCAACAACATTCCCCAGATGCTTGCTCATCTTATGACCCTCTGCATCCTGGACATGGCCCATTACGATGCAGTTCTTGAATGGCGCCTGATCAAACAGCTGTGTGGAGATGGCTTCGAGGGTATAGAACCAGCCACGAGTCTGGTCGATGGCTTCAGAGATAAAGTCGGCAGGGAAGTTCTTTTCAAAGATATCCTTGTTTTCAAAGGGATAGTGCCATTGTGCAAACGGCATGGAGCCGGAATCGTACCAGCAGTCAATGACTTCCTTGACGCGGGTCATGGGTTTGCCGCATTCGGGGCAGCGGAGCTGAACCCGGTCGATGAAGGGACGATGGAGTTCGATATTCTCGCCGGGATCTTCGATTGCCATTTCCCGCAGTTCCTGAATGGAACCTACAACATGGGTATGCTCATTCTTACAGCGCCAGACAGGCAGTGGTGTTCCCCAGTAACGTTCACGGCTCAGACCCCAGTCAATGACGTTCTCCAGGAAGTTGCCCATACGTCCGTCCTTGATATTATCCGGAATCCAGTTGACGGTCTGGTTATTGCGGACCAGATGATCGCGTACATTGGTCATGCCGATGAACCAGGTGGGGCGTGCATAATAGAGCAGGGGAGTGTCGCAGCGCCAGCAGAACGGATAATCATGTGCAAAAGGCAGTGCGGCAAAGAGAAGTCCACGCTCACGCAGATCTTCCAGTACCAGCTTATCAGCGTCCTTGACAAAGACACCGGGCCATTTGGTCTCCTTTGTCATGCAGCCGCGGTCATCGACCAGGCATACAAAGGGCAGACCATTCTGACGGCAGACACGGTTATCATCCTCACCAAAGGCAGGCGCAATATGTACAATACCGGTACCATCATCTGTGGTGACATAATCGTCGCTGACGACAAACCAGGCCTTTGTTTTGGGCGTTACGAACTGATACAGGGGTTCGTACTCGATGCCACAGAGCTCTTTACCGCTCATCTCACTGAGGATCTGTACTTCCTGATCAGGGAATACGGAAGCGATCAGTGCCTTGGCCATGATATAGACAACGCCGTCTGCAGTGAACTTGGCATAGGTCTCATGCGCGTTCACGCACAGGGCAAGGTTGCTCGGCAGTGTCCAGGGTGTGGTTGTCCATGCAAGAAGATAGGTATTCTCTTCGCCCTTGACAGCAAACTTGCAGATTGCCGAAGTCTCTTTTACATTCTTGTATCCCTGAGCTACTTCGTGACTCGACAGTGCAGTACCGCAGCGCGGGCAGTAGGGAACGACCTTATGCCCCTGATACAGGAGACCTTTTTCATAGATCTTTTTCAGGCTCCACCATTCAGATTCGATATAGGGATTCTCATAGGTTACATACGGGTGTTCCATATCAACCCAATAGCCGACCTGCTCTGACATGTTTTCCCATTCGTGGAGATATTTCCATACGGATTCCTTACATTTGGCAATGAAAGGCTCAATCCCGTATTCTTCAATCTGCTGCTTTCCGTCCAGCCCGAGCTGCTTTTCGACTTCCAGCTCAACAGGGAGACCGTGTGTATCCCAGCCTGCCTTGCGGGTAACAGACCGCCCCTTCATGGACTGATATCTTGGGAAAAGATCCTTGATAACACGGGTTTCAATGTGGCCGATATGCGGCTTGCCGTTTGCCGTAGGCGGTCCGTCAAAGAAGGTAAAGTGTTCTTTGCTGTCCTGGTGCGCATTCAGTGATTTCCGAAGGATATCCTTTTCTTTCCACAGCTTGCGCATCTGCTTTTCGCGTTCGACAAACTTCATGTCGGTTGCGACTTTGTTGTACATGTGCATCCTCCTCTGGAAGTGAATTCGCCGGGACAAAAAAACGTCCCAGGCGTATTGACCTGGGACGGAAAAAATCCGCGGTACCACCCAAGTTGACAGCATGGCTGCCCACTCTGTGCAGTAGAACTGCTTTCTCTGTATCGGGAGAACCCGGGCCGCCCTACATCTGGTCAGGCAGTCATGCTCAGGGGTGATCTGTTTCTGGTCCATGTTACCGGCTTGCACCATACCCGGCTCGCTAAAACACATTGCAGAAACCGTCCCCGTCATTGCAACGAAAAGGATTATAACCGACCCGCATAAAAATGCAAGCCTTCGTTGTAAAGTTCGCTGAAGGAGTTTGTGTACGTACATTTTTATGATTGTTTTTGAATTGTCTTTTCTTTCGCCTGACAGGCCTGAATGATTGTCTTTTGATGAAAAGATGATTATAATATTCTGAAAATATGGGAAACGATCCCATGTTGGCATACAGATTGTTATCCGAACGGACGTTCGTGATAATAAATTTTTTTGAAAGGAAGATGCAAGATGAAACATTTTGCGAAGATCCTGTCATTGGTTCTTGCTCTGTCCATGCTTTGCAGTGTGGCACTGGGCGAAGGTGCACAGCTCGCAGCTGAAGCACAGACGGAAGTGGATATGGAAGCTTATGAAGCTGCATCCACCGAAATCTATGATGCAGTTCTGGGCGAATTCTACCAGGAATACCTGGCATCCAAGGAAGCTGAAGATGTCTCTGAACGGTATGCCCTCATGGCAATCGCCGAGGCAAAGCTTCTGGGCTCTGGCGTCATGATTCCTCTGGAGAGCAGAGGCGGTCAGTATGCCATTACCCGCATTGCACCGCGTTCCGGCAATACCACACTCTGGGGCAACGATGCAGACCGTGTTCATCAGTTTATCATTGTCAAGGACGGCGTGCTGAAGACCGAAGAAGTCGAAGAACTCCGTGCTCTGTGGAATGAAGTTCATGGCACCGGCGAATATGACGCCAAGGCCAAGGCTTACCTGACCGAAAAGGGTTACGAACTGACTGATGTTTATAATTATGCATATTCCAGCGACCCGAATACCTGGGACGTGCTGGCTACCTCCAAACAGGCTGACTCCCGTGCAATCATCAACACCTATGATGGTCTGTATGAGTATGATGAAGAAAATGTTCAGCAGCCTGCTCTGGCTACCGGATACACCGTTTCCGAAGACGGCCTGACCTATACCTTCACCATCCGCGAGGGTGCAGTGTGGGTCGACAGCCAGGGCCGTAAGGTTGCAGACGTCAAGGCTGACGACTGGGTAGCCGGTATGCAGCACATGATGGATGCTGCAGAAGGTCTTGAGTACCTGGTAGGTCCTGAAGGCTGCAACATCGCCGGTGCTGAAGCATACATGAATGGTGAAACCACTGACTTCTCCACCGTTGGCGTAAAGGCTCTGGACGACCATACTCTGGAATACACCCTTGCAGCTCCGAGCTTCTTCTTTACCACCATGCTGGGTTATGGTGTCTTTGCTCCTATGAGCCGTGACTACTATACCTCTCAGGGCGGTCAGTTCGGCGCGGACTACAACCCCGAAGCTGAAACCTACCTCTATGGTAAGGATCCTGATCACATTGCCTACAATGGTCCGTATCTTGTAACCAACTCCACCAAGGAAAACACCATTGTGTTCCAGGCTAATGAAAACTACTGGAACAAGGATCACATCAATATCCATACTGTGAACTGGTACTTCAATGATGGTACCGATGCTCTGAAGGCCTACAACGACTTCAAGGCCGGTATCCTCTCCAGCTGCGGTCTGACCAGCTCTTCTCTGGAACAGGCCAAGCAGGATGGTCTGTTTGATGAATCCGCGTATGTATCCCAGACGGATGCTACCGCATTCATGGGCTTCTTCAATGTCAACCGTACTGCTTTCAGCAACTTCAATGATGCTACCAAGGCAGTTTCTGCTCAGACAGTGGAAGATGCTGCACGGACCAAGGCTGCTATGAGCAACCTGCATTTCCGTCGCGCTCTGCTGATGTCTCTGGACCGTGGCGCTTATGAAGCTCAGTCTGTTGGTGAAGATCTGAAGTATGCTTCTCTGATCAATTCCTATACTCCTGGCAACTTTGTTGCACTGGAAAGCGATGTGACTGTTGACATCAATGGCACACCCGCCACGTTCGCAGCCGGCACCTACTATGGTGAAATCATGCAGGCTCAGCTGGATGCGGATGGCGTTGGCGCCAAGGTCTGGGATGCAGAAACCGAAATGAGCTCCGGTTTTGACGGCTGGTACAATCCTGAAATCGCAAAGGTCGAGCTGGCAAAGGCTGTGGAAGAACTGGCAGCCGAAGGCGTTGTAATCGATGCTGAGCATCCGATCTATATCGACGTCCCGACCTTCACCGGCAGTGAAATCTACAACAACCGTGAAGAAGCTCTGAAGCAGTCCGTGGCTGCTGTCTCCGATAACTTCATCGTTGTGAATAAGGTGGACTGCCCGACCTCCAGTGACTGGTACTATGCCGGATACTATTACAACTCCGGCTTTGAGGCCAACTTCGACCTGTGTGACCTGTCCGGTTGGGGTCCTGACTATGGCGATCCTCAGAGCTATCTTGATACCATGCTGCCCGATTATGCCGGCTACATGGTCAAGGCACTGGGTATTTTCTAATCGTATACCTCAGTAAGATGTGAAATTTTATCTGGCGGGGGATGACGGTTTCCGTCATCCCTCGTGCCAGTATTAAGAGAGTGATTGCATGACCAAATATCTGCTTCGGCGTCTCGTGCATGGCCTTGTTTCGGTAATCATCGTTGTGGCCATTGTCATGCTGCTGATCTATTCGTGTCTGGATCGTCAGCTGATTTTTGCGCAGGATCCGGTCTACACACAGCTCGGCAATAACCAGAAAACGGTCTACCAGTACCGCAAATGGGAAGACTTTGGTTATATTGACTATGTACCTTATGCGGAATGGCTTCAGCAACTGGCCGCTGCCGGGGAGATCACGGCGGATGATGCATCGTCTCTTGCCGCGTTCGGAAGAAAGGCAACGGATGATTCGGAGCAGATTGCAGCCTATGTGGCCAAGTTTACGGAATCTTTTGAAACCCGTGGATATTCTGTGGTCCGACTGGACGCCAAACTGTCCAAGAAAAAGGTTGCGCCTGGCGGACAGCAGCAGCTGTTTGCCTATAAGAGCAAGCCATTGCTTGGCAGACTGTGGAATTATCTGACGGGCTTGATTTCTGTGGATAATATTCATTATGTCAAGGATGATGTGGGGGAAAGAGGCCTTACCTTTACCCTGCGTGACCCGCTGTACGGCGGGAAAAAGTTTGCTCCGGCCATTCTCGGGAATGGTACGCTGCATAAGTACCTGCTTTATACAGACAACAGGTTCCCGTTTATTCATCAGAATCTGGTCTCCATTAATCTGGGTAAATCCTATACGGTGAATTCCGGTGTGGATGTATTCCAGAGCATGAACGCACCGCAGGGTTCATATGTATCCCGGGAGATCACGTATCCGACAGGACTGGTGGAAAGCAGTGCGGATGATCTGCACAGTGCAACCTATTCCCCGGGTTCGCGGGAGGCCAGTCTTGTGAACAAGGACCGGTTTACGGATGACTACACTGCCGTGACAACCGTCAAGGGTGGACTCAGTCAGGTAGGCTACTCCTTTGTAATCGGTATCATTGCGGTATTCCTGTCATATCTGCTGGGTGTACCGCTGGGTATCATCATGGCACGGAAAAAAGACGGACTGATTGATAAAATCGGTACGGTTTACATAGTTTTCATCATTGCTGTTCCTTCACTGGCCTATATTTTCCTGTTCAAGGCAATCGGCTACAGTATGGGACTTCCGACAACGTTCAACATGGATTCCAACAGCTGGCTGATGTATGTTCTTCCGATTGTATCCCTTGCGTTGCCGTCCGTGGCAACACTGATGAAATGGCTGCGCAGGTATATGATCGATCAGATGAATTCGGACTATGTCAAGTTTGCACGTTCAGGCGGTCTGTCCGAGCGTGAGATCTTCTCCAAGCATATCCTGAAGAATGCGATCATACCTCTGGTGCACGGAATTCCTGGTACCATTCTGGGTGCCCTGATCGGCGCAATCATTACTGAACGTGTGTATGTTGTGCCTGGCGCAGGTAATCTCCTGACCAAGGCTATCAACATGTATGACAATGGCGTAATTGTGGGCGTAACTCTCTTTTATGCCATGCTCTCTGTGATTTCCATTATCATGGGTGACATCCTCATGTCCATGGTGGATCCCAGAATCAACTTTACATCCAAGGCGAGGTGAGTACGATGAAAGATCAGACTTTGGTGGACCTGAGTGATCTGAATATGAGCGAGGAAGAACTGTTCACGCATGTGGATCACAGTGCACTGGAATCGGAAAAAATCACGGCACCCCGCTATTCATACTGGAAGAGCGTGTTCCGGGTTTTCTTCAGAAAACGCATCAATATTGTCATTCTGACACTGTTCGGGATTATTCTGCTGTTCACCTATGTATATCCGGCACTGGTGAATTATGATCCGTTCATGAACCTGTTGGACAGCTCGGCCAAGCATCTGATGCCGAACGCCGCCATGAGTAAGTTTGGCAGGAATATCCACTGGATTCTGGGCACCGGTGCTTCCGGACAGTCAACGTTCGATGCTGTCTGGTTCGGCAGCAGGATTTCCATTACCATGGCGTTTATCTG
>ONWQ01000113.1 GCA_900321565.1 uncultured Eubacteriales bacterium | reverse complement strand
TGTTTTTTTCCGTATCATACATACTTAATTCATCTTTTTTAGCACAATATTCACATTTCCATTGCTTTTCTCCGCATAATGCGATATTTTTAGCATAGAATTCTCTTGTCTGTCACGCAAATGCGAAATCTGTCGTATTTATGGCAGACGTTCTGGGATGTACAGAGCGCCCGGCAACCGATTTATCGTTCTGATTCAGGCCCGGCTGTTGCTCCAGTCCCTTTTTTCGCATCATCATTAAGGTACTGTTTCTGGCCAGATTCAAGTTTGAGGAGGATGAAGTGTATGATCCTTATGGACCTGCAGGATGTACTGCGGAGCATACTCGGTTCTTACCGGGTGCAGTATCTTCTTCTGCGAGACAACTGCACTTCCCAGGAAGCCTCTGCACTGGATTTTCAGTTCCGGGATCAGTTATTTGAAGACTTTGATTACAGCCGGTTTGCATACCAGGTCATGAGTCTCGTGCCCGAAGACGGTGTCATAGATTACAAGGATGAATTCGGTCTGCACTACCTGGTATTCCGTGGCCGGACTTCAGAAGAAGGAACCTTTGCATTTTTCGGTCCTTTCCTTTATCACACCTATACTGAGGAAGATTTCCGGCGTCTGATTCTCCGGCGTAACCTGAACGAGGATTCCATGGATGCCCTGCGCTGGTATTTCAAACGGATTCCCATTATCCAGGATTATCTGGGCTGGCGGCATATGTTCAATGCCTTTCTGTCCAGGTATCTGGCAAACCCGGATCTGGAGATACTGCGGGCAACCTATGACAGAACGGAAGAGCCCCGGCAGAAGCCATCCATAGCCCTGTCTTCCATTCCATATAAATCCGTTGAAGCACGGTATGCCGTAGAAGATGCCATGCTGCATGCCATCCGGCACGGGGATATTGCAGGCGCCCTCTATCAGCAGAACCTTTTCATGGGATTCACACTGGATCAGAGGCTTCCTGACAGGCTCCGTGATGCAAAAGACATGGTGATTGCTGTAAATACTGCATACCGGAAAGCGATTCAGGAGGCAGCTGTTCATCCCCTCTATATCGACGGAATCAGCGGACAGTTTGTCACAGAGATCGAAGCTACAGAAAACGTGGAACAGCTCAACGCCCTGATTCCCAAAATGATCCGGAATTACTGTCTGCTTGTACAGCAGCACTCGCTGGAAAGATTTTCAGCACCGGTCCGTGACTGTCTGAACTATATTGATTTCCATTACATGGAGCCGCTGAGCCTGGAAAGCCTGGCAGACAGATTTTCTCTGAATAAGAATTACCTTTCTTCCCGGTTCCATAAGGAAGTGCAGTTGACCATTACAGACTACATCAACCAGACCCGGGTCCAGCGCGCCATGGGGCTTCTTGGGAATACCACGCTGTCCGTACAGGAGATTGCAGAACAGTGCGGGTTCAGCGACGGTAATTATTTTTCCCGCACTTTCAAACGCATTCATGGCAGTACGCCCAATGAATACCGGAAATCTCTGGCATTCCGTGAGAAACGTTCCTCATGAAAGGAGTCATCCAATGAAACGAAGCGAAATTCTGGCACGCATCGGCCTTGAAGTTCCTGAAAATGCTCACCTGCGCCTGCTGGTGGACGCGGACGCAAAGAATGAGGCAGACGATCAGTATGCCATCATGCATCATCTGCTGACACCCATGTTTGATGTCTGTGGCATCATCGGTACACATTTCGAACAGAAAGCCGGCCATACCGGTCTGTCCATGGAACAGAGCTATCAGGAGATACTCCATCTTCTGTCCCTTGCCCGGATTGACGATGTACCAGCAGCCCGCGGGTGTGTCTCACCGCTCAGAAGTCTTACCGACGCACCGGACAGTGAAGGCGTGCAGATGATCATCCGGGAAGCCCGGAAAGAAGGGAAACTGTACATTGCTGTCCAGGGTGCCATGACCAATGTCGCTGCGGCACTGAATCAGGCACCGGATATTGCGGAAAACCTGATTGTACTCTGGAACGGAGGCGGCCCGTACCCGGAAGGACGTCCGGAGTTCAATGTCATGCAGGATCCGGATGCTGTGCGTGTTCTCCTGCAGAGTCAGGCTGAAGTCTGGCAGACGCCCCAGGATGTATACTGCACGCTGGAAGTTACTCTGGCAGAACTGAAAAAGAGGGTCTGTCCATGTGGAGAGCTGGGACGTTATCTGTATCACCAGCTGGTGAAAGAAAATCATGTGGAATACAATCCCGGTTTCCTGCTGCGTACAGGCGAGAACTGGGTACTCGGCGATAATACGACAGCCGCTGTACTGCTCATGAACAGATTCAGGGGAAACTGGCATATGCAGCCAGCTCCGGACCTGCTTGATGACCTGACCTACGGCTGGAACCCGGATGGCAGACTCATCCGGGTCTATGACAGTATTGATGTCCGTATGACGCTGGAGGATCTGTTCTGCAAGCTGGAACTCGCTTATGGAGAATCCATGTAATCCTTACCTGCAGTTCATGATACATTCATGCAAAGCGACCGGCTGCCTGACAGAGGC
>ONWQ01000105.1 GCA_900321565.1 uncultured Eubacteriales bacterium | reverse complement strand
TGTGCGTTACGGCTACGGCTTCGTGCAGGGCGCTGACGCTGCTGCTGCCGAGCTGGGTCTGACCGATGTGGAAATCAAGTATGCTTATGGCAACCAGTTCTATGGCGATGCTGATATCACCGCTTATATGGACACCTGGTATGCCAACGGCACTGAAGTAGTATTCGCTTGTGGCGGTGGTATCTTCACTTCTGCTGGTGAAGCTGCAGCCAAGGTCGGCCAGAAGGTCATCGGCGTGGACGTTGATCAGGCCGCTACCATCGATGCATTGTATGGCGAAGGCATTACCGTAACCTCTGCTATGAAGGGTCTGGCTGCAACTGTAAACGCTGAGCTCAGCGCTGTTGTAAACGGCACCTTTGAAGGCGGCAAAGTTGAAAACCTGGGTCTGGTTTCTGCAACGCCCGCAGAGAACTTTGTTCAGATCGCTCCTTCTACCCAGTTCGGCGAAGGCTTCACTGAGGAAGACTACGCTGCATTGGTCGCCAAAATGTTCAACGGCGAAATCACCGTTTCCAACGCTATTGACGTTGAACCCGCTGTGACCACCGTAGCTGTGGATTATCAGGGTAACATCAAGTAATCTGAAGAACAATCCAATATCATCCGGAAAGATGATTTTTGGGAAAAGCACACCGGTTTTAAATCGGCGTGCTTTTCCCATATTGCTTTCAAGTACCGCACCGATGTGCGACTGCAAGGAGGAATGGGAATTGGAGCCTTACGCCATTGAGATGCTCCACATCACGAAAAGATTCCCCGGCATCATTGCAAATGATGATATTACCCTTCAGCTGAAAAAAGGCGAAATACATGCATTGCTTGGGGAAAACGGGGCAGGGAAATCCACACTGATGAGCGTTCTTTTCGGCCTGTATCAGCCCGAGGTTGGTACCATCAAAAAAGATGGTGTGGAGGTCAAGATCAACAACCCAAATGATGCCAACGCGCTAGGAATCGGCATGGTACATCAGCATTTCAAACTGGTGGAATGCTTCACTGTCCTGGACAATATCATCATGGGAGTTGAGCCTGTCGGAAAACTGGGATTTCTGCAGAAAAAGCAAGCACGCGAAAAAGTCGTTGCCTTGTCAGAGAAGTACGGACTTCAGGTGGATCCGGATGCAAAGATCGAGGACATTACCGTCGGCATGCAGCAGAGAACAGAAATCCTGAAGATGCTTTATCGTGATAATGAAATCCTCATCTTCGACGAACCTACCGCCGTTCTGACTCCTCAGGAAATCGAGGAACTGATGCAGATCATGCGCAACCTTGCAGCAGAGGGAAAATCCATCCTGTTCATCAGCCACAAGCTAGCAGAGATTATGGCAGTGGCAGACCGTTGCACCGTTCTGCGCAAGGGTAAATACATCGGTACAGTAGAAACAAAGAACACGACCATGGAAGAACTCTCTGCCATGATGGTAGGCCGCAATGTGAATTTCCATGTAGAGAAAAAGCCGGCCAATCCAGGTGAAGTACTGCTGGAAGTGCAGCATATGACTGTAGCTTCAAAATCGCACAACAATAATGCAGTCAAGGATGTTTCCTTCAAAGTACGTCGTGGTGAAATCGTTTGTATCGCCGGTATCGACGGTAACGGCCAGTCTGAACTTGTCTATGGTCTTACAGGTCTGGAGCCACTGGTGAGTGGTAAAATCATCATGAACGGTAAAGATATCACGAAGGCTTCCATTCGGAAACGCTCCATTTCTGGCATGAGTCATATTCCGGAAGACCGACATAAGCATGGTCTCGTACTGGATTATTCCCTGGAATACAATATGGTGCTTCAGACCTATTTCGAGTCCAGATTTACCCAGCGCATCGGATTCCTGCGCCGCCGGAACATACGCGAGTATTCTGACAAGCTGATCAAAGAGTATGATGTGCGTTCCGGCCAGGGTTCCATTACATCCGCACGCTCCATGTCTGGTGGCAATCAGCAGAAGGCCATCATTGCACGTGAGATCGATAAACAGCCGGAAGTACTTGTAGCTGTCCAGCCTACCCGTGGCCTGGACGTTGGTGCCATTGAGTTTATTCACAAGCAGCTGGTAGCACAGCGTGATGCCGGAAAAGCTGTTTTGCTGATTTCTCTGGAACTGGATGAGGTTATGGATGTGCCAGACCGGATTCTGGTTATGTATGAGGGTGAAATCGTGGGCGAACTGGATCCGAAGAAGACCACCCAGGAAGAGTTGGGCCTCTATATGGCCGGTGCCAAGAGAGAGAAGGTGAGCGAATGAAGAAAGTGCTGAAGAATTCCGGTTTTCAGGCATTTATCGCTTCCATCATCTGTATCCTGCTTGGGCTTCTGATTGGATATATTGTCCTGCTGTTCATCAATCCAGCCGGTGCCAGTGAGTCCATCCTCAATGTTATGAAAAACTTTTTCACATGGAGCCGTCCTGCCAGCCAGCTTAAGCAGTTCGGGAATACACTGGCCAAGACAATGCCTCTGATCATGTGCTCTCTGAGCATTCTCTTTGCCTACAAAGTAGGGCTCTTCAATATCGGTGCTGCCGGTCAGTATGTTGCCGGTTCCTGTGCCTGCCTGTATGCGGCACTGGCCTGGGGATGGGGATGGCTGCCCTGTATGATCTTTGCCATGGTCTGCGCCTCCCTGTTCGGTGCTGCAGTGGGTTTCCTGAAGGCTTACTGTAATGTCAATGAGGTTATTTCTGGGATCATGCTGAACTGGATTGCCCTGTACACAGCTAATACCATTCTGAGCAATGTCAAGGAAACAACCAGCCCATACACACTGTATCTGAACAAGGTCAATCCTGCTTCCATGCTGCCCACAATGGGACTGGATAAGCTGTTCAATAACAACTCGAATGTAACAATCGCTGTACCGCTTGCCATTATTGTGGCTATACTGATTTGGATTATTCTTGAAAAGACACGGCTTGGTTACGAATTAAAGGCCACCGGGAACAATAAGAATGCTGCCAAATATGCCGGCATGGCACAGAACCAGAATATTATCCTGACTCTGGTTATTTCCGGTGCACTGGCAGGTCTCGGCGCATCCATGCTCTATCAGACCGGGTATATGCGTTGGGAATGCACCCAGTCCTCCGTACCTGGCATGGGATTCAATGGAATCGCAGCAGCATTCCTGGGTGGACTGCAT
>ONWQ01000119.1 GCA_900321565.1 uncultured Eubacteriales bacterium | reverse complement strand
TATCCGCTGAAGACAGAGGAAAAAACAGTCCTGCTCATTGGCTGGGGCCGTCTGGCCCGGGCCATGCTGGATCAGTCCGTGGCCAGCAACTGCTTCGCCCCTTTCCGGTATACAGCCTGCCATCTTTTCGGCGACTGGGCCCAGTACCGGCTGGACCATCCGGCCCTGCTGCGTCTGTTTGCGCAGGAGGAGAAAGCAGACCAGGACGCCCTGATATTCCATGACGAACCCTGGAACGCCGATCCCGCTCTCCTGGAAACGGCCGACCGCATCATTTTCTGCTGGGACAGTGCGGACCGGAACCTGGATGAAGCGCTTCGCCTGTGCCGCTGGTTTCCCGTATCCGCAGCCGTGTATGCTGCCGCACCCATGGCCCCGGCGCCCATTGTGGCCTTCGGCAGACAGGACGAGGTATGCACCGGTGACATGATCACCGGCGGTGCCCTGGACCGGCGGGCCCGGGCGCTGCATGCCCTCTATGGCCGCATGACAGGCGATACGCAGTCCTGGGAGACCCTTTCTCCCTTCCTGAAGGCGTCCAACCGTGCCTCAGCGGATCATCTGCTGACCAAGCTCCGGATTCTGCTTCCTGAACAGGACGTGCGGACCATCACCCCTGAGGTTTGCCGTCAGGCCGCCACACGCTGGCAGGGCATGGACGATCCGGAGCGCTGCCGCCGCTGCGAGCATGAGCGCTGGATGCGCTTTTATGCACTGTACAACTGGCGTCAGGGCCCCGCGAAGGACGCCACCAGACGCATCCATCCCTGCCTTGTGCCCTATGAGGCACTGACGCAGGAGGACCGCGAAAAAGACGATAACGCCTGGCTGCAGATCGGGTTATTAGGGGAAGAGAAGGAGGGTACAGCAGAATGACGCCCATTGAGATGATCCTCATTGTGGCCGCGTGCTTCGTGGCTGCCGTACTGAACCTGGCGATCGACAGCCGGTTCCGCCGGAGACTCACGCGCTTTGCGCTTGTGACCGCGGGCATCATCGGCTCCGTATTCTACGGCTATGGCTACGGGTGGACACTGGGGCTGAGCATTCCCTCCGTGATCCGGGCCCTGATGGCCCTGTGCCGCATGTTCGGCGGTATCAATGATCTGGCGTCCATACAGGCAGCCCCCATCTTCCAGCTGCCCGCCGCTCTGTCCGTCTTCTGGCTGGGTCATTTTCTGGCTTTCTATGTCATGGCCAGCACCACCATCACGGCACTGGGCGAGCGGCTCCTGCGGCAGCTCCGTGTGCGCATGCTGCGCCGCGGCCCGTTGCTGGTGATCTACGGGATCAATGCCCGCTCTGTGGGCTACGGCCGCCGGATGGCCCGGGAAAAACACCGCTCCGTGGTATTCATCGATCAGGAATACAATGCGTCGTTTGAAAACAGTATCAAGTCCTTCGGTGCCATCATTGATTCCGGGACCGATGCTCTGGCAGGAAACCTGCGTTTCCTGCAGAAGATGAACATGAAACCAGGCAGCCGCCGGCTGGAGCTGGCTGCACTGCATACCGACAGCCTGAAAAACCTGAATTATGCCCGGGCGCTGCTGGACTCCATGACCGCGCGCGGGATCACCCCGGAGCAGACCAGTCTGCTGGCAGCAGGACTCGGCCACGAGGCCGCCGCGCTTCAGGCCCTCGGCGAAGCCGGCTACGGCAGCGTCTTCGCCTTTGACGATTATGAACTGCAGGCCCGGCTGATGTTCCGGGCACATCCGCCCTGCGACCAGATTGCCTTTGACAGCCTGGGCCGCGCCACAGAGGATTTTCATGCCGTCATACTGGGGTTCGGGCACATGGGCCGGGCTGTGCTCAATCATCTGATCCTCAGCGGACAGTTCGAGGGCAGCCATTTCCGGGCCGATATCTTCGATTCCGCCGCCCAGAACGGGTTTCTCCACAATCATCCGCTCACAAAGCATTATGATATCGTCTTCCACAGCATGAACAGCACGACGGACGCCTTTTACAGCTTCCTCGAGGAACAGGGGCAGCAGCTCAGCATGATCATCCTGTGCACCGGAAGCCGGGAAAAGAACCATGAAATCGCGGAAGACCTGGCAGCCTGGTTCCCCCTGTCCCAGCCGATGCCCCTGGTGCTTCAGGCTACCAGAGACGGGTGGTTCCGGATGAACGCAGACCGGAGCGAAGCCGAGGGTACACGCCTGGAGGATACACTGGACGTGGATGCACTGGATGCCATGGCCATGCAGCTCAACCAGGTCTATTGTCAGGAACGCGGGGATACGCATACCGCCCAGGAGAACTGGCGGAAATGTGATTACTTCAGCCGCCAGAGCAGCCGTGCCTGTGCAGATTTTTACCCTGCCGTCCTGCGCGCCACAGGAAAAACCGCGGAAGAGGTGCTTGCCGGAGCGTGGCCGCCCCAGGAGGATATGCTGGAAAACCTCGCCCGCACAGAGCATCTGCGCTGGTGCGCTTTCCACTATGTCGCCGGTTTCTCGCCCATGCCGGAATCCGTGTGGCAGGACCGCGCGGAACAGTACCGGAAGAATGCTGCGTCCGGTTTCCGGATCAGCCGGGATGGACAGAATCGCCTGCAGGCCTGCCTGATCCCCTGGGAAGAGCTGGATGCGCTTTCCCAGCGGGAGAACGCCGTCACCGGCGGCAGTGTGGACTACAAGCAGATGGACCGCAATAATGTACTCATGCTCTCGCGTATTCTGGCAGCACAGCGGGACGCGGCAAAGGATGTATAACATGGAAGCATACGTGTATGACGCTTTTATCAGCTACAGTCACCGGGATATGAAATGGGGCCGCTGGCTGCAGCGGCGGCTGGAGGCATTCTCCATTCCCACGGAAAAAGGCCAGTCGAAGCCGGAGAGAGGCAAGCTGCATATATTCCGGGATCAGACGGACCTGGCCGGGGCCGAACTGCAGGCATCCCTGAACCGGGAACTGGAAAACTCCAGGTTCCTGATCGTCATCTGTTCTCCCAACAGTGCGGCTTCCCGCTGGGTCAATGAAGAGGTCAGCTTCTTCTGCTCCACGGGCCGCAGGAGCAGCATCATCCCCTTCATCGTGTCCGGAGAGCCCAACAGTGATGACCCGGCGCTGGAGTGCTATCCCCCCGCACTGCGCGGCACCGGCGAGGATGAACTGCTGGGGACCAGCATCCGGGAAATCGGCAAAAACAAAGCCTTTCTCAAGGTGGTTTCCGTACTGCTGGATCTCAGAATGAACCGCCTGGTGGACAGGGAAAAGCAGCGGAGGCTGCGCATCGGGCTCGCTTCCGGTGCCCTGATTGCCGTCGCTTCCATTGTGACCGGCACCCTGCTGTGGCGCAATGTGGTGATCAGCCGTAAGAACCAGCAACTGTCGTTTGATATCTATGGCGCAGCCATTGTTTCCTTTGCACAGAAGGACGCCATTGGTCCCGGGGAGCTTGCTTTCCTGAAGGAATCCGCGGAGGCCGGGAATGTGGATGCCATGATGCTTCTGGCAGACTGCTACCGGAACGGCTGGGGCACGGAGACCGATCTGGCGGCCGCCTTTGACTGGTTCCACCAGGCAGCAGAGCAGGAGAACACCCAGGGCATGGTCGCGGTTGCCAACTGTTATCTGAACGGTCAGGGTGTGGAATCCGACCCGGCGCAGGTGTTTGCCTGGAACATGCGGGCCGCGGAACTCGGCGACGCCTCCGGCATGGTCAATGTCGCCTCCTGTTACGAGGATGGTTTCGGCGTGGAGCCCGATGCTGTGCAGGCCTACACCTGGTACGCCCGGGCAGCAGAGACCGGGTATGATCTGGGTATGTATCACCTGGCAAGATGTTACCGCAGCGGTATCGGCACGGAAATGGACCCGACACAGGCCTTCCTCTGGATGAAGAAGCTGGCGGAAACCGGCAACCAGGAAGGCATGTATAACCTGGCGCTCATGTACCAGTACGCCTATGGCACGGAGGAAGACCCCAGGGAGGCATATCTCTGGTACCGGAAAGCCGCAGATACCGGGTATGCCGATGCCATGCATATGGTGGGCTGGTGCATTGAAAACCAGTACGGTGTCTACAATCTGCCGCTGGAGTGGTATATGAAGGCTGTGGAAAGCGGAGACACCACCGCGCTGGAGGATGTACAGAGAATCCTGGACGCCAGCGGTCTT
>ONWQ01000456.1 GCA_900321565.1 uncultured Eubacteriales bacterium | reverse complement strand
GGGATCAGTTCCAGTTCGGCACGCCGGCGCTCGCGCAGGAAGTCCGGTCCCAGACGCGGATCCACCCCGAGCACACCAATGGATTCCTCATGCGTCGGTCCGTTGCACGCGCGGATTTTATCCTCCGGTGCTTCCTCGAGCCCGACGCGCTGCAGCGCCAGACGGATCTCGCCCAGGCACAGGTCCATACTGTCACCGAGCGTGCCGTCCCAGTCAAAGAAAATCACAGGTTTCTGCATACACTTCACCCCACGCGTCCATGACGCAATACATATCGTTTGCTTATATAGTTCCAGACCATGACCAGACCGGTAGCCAGGCACTTGCTGAACATATACATGCTCACCGTCCTGCCCGCCAGTGTCAGAAGCACACCGTCCTCACCCCATATAAGACCAAAGAGGAACATCAGCAGTTCGTTGAGTGCCAGGCCGATCAGGCTTGTCACAAGGAACCCGGTACCGGCAGACACACCGCCGCGTCGGGTGCGGAATACCCAAAAGACACAGAGCAGGTAATTGACCACCACGGACACAAGAAATGCCACAGCATTGGCAATCAGGGTCGGCCAGTGTGCCCGGTCCCTGAGCAGGACCAGCAACACAAACTCGATCAGGAAGCAGACACCGCCGGTGATCACAAAGCGCAGGATCTCGCGTATCCGGGAAGTATCTTTTTTCAAGCCTGTACACCCGCCTTATCCTGAGTCTTGACATTTTCCGCGCCGAACCTGGCCTGCAGTGCTTTCAGGCATTCCGCGCCCGCACTGCACCACTGTTCACGCGGCATGAGCAAGGTCAGTTTTTCCTGCGGGATATGCAGGTAGGTCGGCACAGTCCCAGGGAAACTCTTCAGCACTTCCACAGCCTCCGGCATCTGCTGTCTGGGCAGACGGATGAACAGCTTGCGCAGCGCTTCCTGGGCCAGCTGGCTGTCGGTTTTCTTCGGTGCTTCACTCTTCCGGTTCTGTCGCCAGTCATCCATCAGGGTCACCGTGTCCACCAGCAGTTTCGGGGATTCCTCTTCCCGGACGGAAATGCGTCCGGACAGCACCACGGTTTCATCTTCCTGCAGGACTCCCTGATAGCGTTCGTACACTTTCGGGAACACCAGGCATTCGATCTGTCCGCTCAGGTCTTCCAGTGTGACAAACCCCATGTATGCGCCCTTCTTGGTCGCCTTCCCCTTGACTTCTGTCAGGATACCGCCCATGTTCACAGCCTTGCCGTCCAGTCTCTGCAGGCCCTGGGGGTCATCCTCCTCCAGGATCAGGTCCCGGGTAGAAAACGGCAGTGCATCCAGCACATCCCGGTCATCGTCCAGCGGATGCCCGGTAATGTAGATCCCGCTGATCTCCTTTTCATAGTTCAGCTTCAGGCGCTTCGGATAGTCCGGCATCTTAGGCAGGTGATGCTCAATGCTGATCAGGGGCTCATCATTATCGCCCATAATATCGAAGAAGGACTGCTGCCCTGCGTCGGCATTCTTTCTCAGGCTGGCATTGCTCGCCATTTCCTGCTCATAGACCGCCATCATCTGCGGCCGTGTGGCACCGGTCGCGTCAAATGCACCGACACGGATCAGGTATTCCACCACGCGCTTGGATACCGCGGTTGTGTCAATCCTGCCGCAGAAATCGAAGATATCCTTGAACGGGCGCACCTTACGCTCGCGCACGATGGCATCCGCCGCATTCATACCGACCGTCTTGATCGCACCGAGCCCGAAGATAATCCCCAGCTTGCCGTTCTCCATCCGCTGCACGGAGAACTTCCACTCCGAGTGGTTCACATCCGGCGGGAGCACAGGGATCTCATGCGAACGGCAGTACTGGATGTATGCCGCCACTTTCTCCGAATGTCCGTACACAGAATTGATCATGGCCGCCATGAACGCCACAGGATGATAGTACTTCAGCCATGCCGTCTGCATGGTCACCACACCATACGCCGCCGCATGCGATTTATTGAACGCATAGGAGGCAAACGAGATCATTTCATCATAGATCTGGTTCGCAGCCTCTTCACTGACGCCGTTGCGGATACAGCCCGGGATCAGGATATTCCCGTCCTTGTCCGTGGAGCCGTACACAAAGTTCTGGCGCTCTTCCTCCATGACCTTATGCTTTTTCTTGGCCATGGCACGGCGGACCAGGTCACTGCGTCCATAGCTGTACCCGGCCAGATCGCGCACGATCTGCATGACCTGTTCCTGGTACACCATACAGCCATAGGTCACGTCCAGGATCGGACGCAGTTTCTCCGTGACATAGCTCACCGAGCTTGCATCCTTCTTGCCCGCAATATACCTCGGGATCGAATCCATGGGCCCGGGGCGGTACAGACTGATGGCTGCAATAATGTCCTCAAACGTGGATGGCTGCATATTGGTCAGGAATGAGCGCATGCCGCTGCCTTCCAGCTGGAACACGCCATCCGTTTCACCGGAGGAAATCATGCGGTACACCGCCGGATCATCCAGCGGGATCTGTTCCGGACGCATGTCCACACCCTCAATATCCCGCATCATATCCAGGGTATCCCGGATCACCGTCAGTGTGCGCAGTCCCAGAAAGTCCATCTTCAGGAGTCCGAGGTGCTCAATGGTATCCTTGGGGAACTGGGTCGTGATCACTTCATCATTGCGCTGGAGCGGAACATACTCAATGACAGGCTTACCGGTGATCAGCACGCCCGCCGCATGCGTGGATGCATTCCGCGGCATACCTTCCAATGTCAGTGCCGTATCGATCAGCCGTTTGACTTCAGGCTGTTCCTGCACCATCTTGGACAGCTGCGGACTGATCTTGAGTGCCTTTTCCAGCGTCATGCCCAGTTCATTCGGTACAGCCTTGGCCACCACATCCGTTTCCTGATAGCTCATGCCCAGGACACGTCCGCAGTCGCGGATCACACCCTTGGCCGCCATGGTACCGAATGTAATGATCTGGCACACATGATCCTCGCCATACTTGCGCGCTACATAATCAATGACTTCCTGTCTGCGTTCATAACAGAAGTCCACGTCAATATCCGGCATGGAAACGCGTTCCGGGTTCAGGAAGCGTTCGAACAGCAGCTGATACTTCAGCGGGTCCAGTGTGGTGATCTCCAGCACATAGGATACAATGGAGCCAGCCGCACTGCCACGGCCCGGGCCAACCATGATCCCGTTCGCCTTGGCGTAATGGATGAAGTCCCAGACGATCAGGAAATAATCCACATACCCCATACCCTTGATGGTATTTAGTTCATAGTGCAGCCTTTCGAAGATTTCATCGCCCTCATGTGCATCAGGATAGAACCGGTGCATGCCTTCAAGGCAGAGCCGGTTCAGCATCTCCCAGCTGGTTTCCCCCGTCTCAATGGGATAATGCGGCAGCCGGGTCACACCGAACTCGAATTCCACATTGCACATGTCTGCAATCTTCTGTGTGTTCTCGATGGCATCCGGTACCGAAGCAAAGAGTCTGCGCATCTCCTCTTCGCTCTTGACATAGAGCTGCCGGGTTTCCATGCGCATCCGGCTCTGGTCTTCCAGTGTTTTCCCGGTCTGGATGCACATCAGCACTTCCTGTGCATCCGCGTCCTTTTCCTCCAGGTAATGGCAGTCATTGGTCGCCACCACCGGCACCTGCATCTCCCGGGCCATACTGAGCAGCCGCGGGAGTACAGTCTTCTCATCGCGGATCCCATGGTCCATCAGCTCAATATAGAAATGATCTTTCCC
>ONWQ01000111.1 GCA_900321565.1 uncultured Eubacteriales bacterium | reverse complement strand
TAATGCGGGTACGTCGCCCCAGGACTACCCAGGCAAGCAGGGATCCTATGAACGCATTACCCAGCCCGATCCAGGTTGAAGCAATGCCATACTTCCAGCCAAACTGTCCAGCGTAACCAACGAATATGACTGCTGAGAAATATGATGTTCCATATGCAAAGGCGGTCAGCCAAGGGCCTACACTTCTGCCGCCCAGCACAAACCCGTTAACGTCCGTGGCATTCTTTCTGCAATACATGCCAACGCCGATCATAACACCGAAAAACGCAACCAGAATCAACACTTTCAAGAACATGCTACCGTTCAGCTCACTTTCTTATAATCATTAGAAAATACAGAATTGCGCTAGTGGTTTGCATATAGGGATGTTGCTTTTGGATGAATGGATTTCTCGCTTATTCCTGCCGGAATCCAAGTTCAAATGCCCGAAGATTCAGTTCCAGAAACTTTTCCGGGACTGTCTGACGAAGTGCCTGGATCCAGGTGTCATACGGGATCTCAAGTTCCTGTGCCAGTCGCCCGATCATGACAACATTGACACACTTGCTGCTTCCTGCCTGTTCTGCCAGCTGCAGTGCATTCACGGGCATCACACACACAGATTGCGATATTTGCCAGATCAGATCATCCGGATACTCAGCAGCGCCTGTAATGACGGGCATGGGATCCAGTTTTTGCATGTTTACCAGCAGTTTTCCTTCCTTGTTCAGGTAAGTCAGCACTCTCGCAGCTTCAAGCTCTTCAAAGGCAAGGATTACGTCTGCCTGTCCCTCTTCGATGACAGGTGAAAACACTTCCTCACCATAGCGCACATACGTGATGACACTCCCGCCGCGCTGGCTCATGCCATGCACCTCAGATACCTTGACATCATACCCCTGAGCGATCAATGCAGCGCCAAGAATCCGGCTTGTCAGAAGTGTGCCCTGTCCCCCGACGCCCGCAATCATGATATTCTTTGTCATGTGTTTTCCTCCCTGACCATAGCGCCGAATGGACATACATGTTCACACAGGCCACAACCTACACACTGAAGCGGATCGATTGATACCACACCATTTCTGCAGGTGATTGCCGGGCACCCGAGTTTCATGCACCGTCTGCACTTGCGGCAGTCCTCCGTTACCCTAAACTTTCCCTGGTAACGTACGCTTTTAAGCAGCGCGCAAGGCCGCTGGGAAATAATAACAGAAGGCTCATCTGCTTCGAGTTCTTCACGCAGTGTTTTCTCCATGAGCTCGACATCGAACGGGTCAACAATCTTCACCCGGGTTACCCCGACCGCCTTACACAGGAGTTCAAGATCCACCTGGCGCGTAGGAATACCGCGGATTGTTCTTCCGGTCGTCGGATTGTCCTGATGACCGGTCATTCCTGTCGTTGAATTATCCAGAATCAGAATGGTGTTGTTTCCTTGATTGTATACAATGTCAATCAATCCAGTGATGCCGGAATGAATGAACGTTGAGTCTCCGATCACGGAAACCACTTTTTTCCCGAACTCCCTGCCCTGAGCCTTGACCATGCCAAATGCGGTTCCGATGGATGCGCCCATGCAGAGGTTAAAATCCATACTGTTCAGCGGAGCATTGGCTCCCAGCGTATAGCAGCCTATATCCCCTGCCACATGCAGCCCCAGTTTGGCAAGGACGTAGAATACGCCGCGATGAGGACATCCTGCGCACATCACCGGTGGTCTTGCAGGGAGCCTGGTCTCCAGCGGCTGTACATGTTCCGCCAGGGGTCTGCCCAGTACAACCCGGGAAATCATATCCGCATTGTATTCGCCGATCGGTGTGAACAGCTCCTTACCCCGGACATCCACTCCCAGTGCACGGCAGTGCTCTTCCAGGAACGGATCGAGTTCTTCGATTACATATACACATTCACACTGTGCTGCGAAGCTCCGGATCAGTTTTTCAGGCAACGGGTACACAATCCCCAGTTTCAGGTAGTTCACCTGATCACCGAGCGCCTCCCTGGCATACATATAGGATATGCCGGATGTAATGACACCAATACGGCTGCCATGGTTTTCAATCCGGTTATATGCACAGTTTTCGGCGAAACAGACTTCCTCTTTCGTCCGCTTTTCGACTTCCACATGCATTTTCCGGGAGTTAACAGGAACAGCCACACGCTGTGCATTCTTCACATACGGTCCGGGTACATGGACCTGCACCTCACCCGGTTCGACCAGTCCCTGCGAATGTGATACACGGGTAGAAAGCCGGAGAAACACCGGTGTATGAAACTTCTCGCTCAGTTCAAAGGCATCCCTGGCAAAGTCTCTGCACTCTTCCGCGTCCGAAGGCTCCAGCATCATGATTTTTGCAGCTTTTGCATAGTGTCTGGAGTCCTGTTCATTCTGTGAGGAATGCATGCCCGGGTCATCCGCCACACAGAAGACCAGACCGCCGGGAGGTGCAAGATAACTCGCGGTAAAGACAGGGTCCGCCATAACATTAAGCCCGACATGTTTCATGCAGGACATGGCCCTTCCGTTGGCCAGTGAAGCACCGACAGCAACCTCGGCCGCAACCTTTTCGTTGGGTGCCCATTCCACATCCACCTCGGAATACCTGACCATTTCTTCAGTGATCTCCGTACTCGGTGTTCCCGGGTAGGAAGACACTACACGAACGCCTGCTTCATAAGCCCCCCGGGCTACGGCTGCATTGCCCAGAAACAACTGTTTCACTTTTCGCTTTCCCCTTCCATGCGGATCTCATTCTGCTGTGCCACCAGATGCTCTGTGGAGTATTTTTTCCGCAGAAGTGGTTTCTCAATCTTGCCTGTGGGATTTCTCGGTACCTTGGCAAAGATCACTTTCCTCGGACGCTTATACCTGGGAAGGCCCATACAGTATGCATTGACTTCTTCTTCGGTCAGTGCAGCATCTTCCTTGACCTCAATAATGGCACAGGTAATCTCACCAAGACGTTTATCCGGTACGCCGATCACCGCCACATCCTTGATCGCATCATGTGCGCGCAGATAATCTTCAATCTGGACCGGGTAGATGTTTTCACCACCCGTGATGATTACATCCTTCTTACGGTCAACCAGATAAATGAAACCGTCCTCATCCCGTTCTGCCATATCACCGGTGTACAGCCATCCGTCCTTACTCAGAACTTCTTCGGTCGACTTGGGATCATTGTAATAGCATTTCATGACACCGGGGCCTTTCACGGCCAGCTCACCGACGCCCTCATGAATCTCCTGATGATGCTCATCCACGATCATGACCTGCCAGCCGAAACCGGGGATTCCGATCGCGCCAACCTTGTGAATGTTCTCAATACCCAGATGAACACAGCCGGGGCCAATCGATTCGCTCAGACCATAGTTCGTATCATAATCATGATGCGGGAACACTGTTTTCCAGCGTTTGATCAGTGTCGGGGGTACCGGCTGTGCACCGATATGCATCAGACGCCACTGGCTGAGCTGATAATCCTCAAGCTTGACCTTGCCGCTGTCTATGGCATCGAGGATATCCTGTGCCCACGGCACCAGAAGCCATACAATCGTGCAGCCTTCTTCACTGACCGTTCTCAGAATCCATTCAGGACTGACACCACGCAGGATGACAGCCTTGCCGCCCGAGTACAGACTCCCGAACCAGTGCATTTTTGCCCCGGTATGATACAGCGGCGGAATACAGAGGAATACGTCTTCCTTGGTCTGACCGTGATGGGCATGCTCAACCATTGCAGCATGCATCAGTGAGCGGTGTGCGTGCAGGATGGCCTTGGGAAAGCCGGTCGTACCGGAAGAGAAATAGATGGCTCCGTCATCGTCATCCGTAATCAGAACGCTCGGTGCCTGCGTCGAACAATACTCAATCAGACGGTCATAACTGTCTGCAAAGGATGGGCAGTCATCCCCGACATAGAAACGGTTCCGGACTTTGGGAACCTTGTAGAGAACTTCCTCAACACGCCCGATAAACTCCGGACCGAACACAAGCGCATCCACGTCGGCCAGTTTCAGACAGTGCAGGATTTCCTCCGCGGTATACCGGTAATTCAGAGGTACTGCAAGGGCTCCGGTTTTCAGGATTCCGAAATAGATCGGAAGCCATTCAAGACAGTTCATCAGAAGAATGGCTACCTTATCGCCTTTCTTGATTCCCCGCGTCAGCAACAGATTGGCAAACCGGTTTGCTTTCCGGTCAAATTCACCCCATGTCATCTGCTTACGGAATGAACCGCCCCTTCCGGATTCAATCAGGGAATACTCGCGCCATGTAACCAGTGGAATATTCTTGACATCCGGGTTAATCTCCACCAGTGCAACATCATTCTTGAAATATGTTGCATTCCGCACAAGCAGCTCAGTGATTGGCATAGTCTCTGTCCTCCTCATAAAAAATGCCCCGATGATTCATAGAATCATCGGGGCGAATTTAATCCGCTGTACCACCCGAATTCACTGGGAAGCCCATCAGCCACCAGCCTCGGTACGGATAACGGTCGCATGCCGTCGCAGCCTACTCGGTTCACTTTCAGTGCGAAGCTCCCGGGTGTATTCATGCATGTCTGCTGACGCTTTGCACCATCCAGCGCCTCTCTGAAAGCAGATGCTATACATTACTCTTCCCGATCACAGCGCGGTCATTATCCCCCTCTTTTGTCCGCTTGTCAAGAACCCTGTGAGAGATCTTCGGCTGAAGTACGGAAAAAATACAATCCGCAGATTCCGCAATCTCCGGTTCAGCGATCCAGCAATGCCAGCAGGTCCTCAGATGTCATACCCAGGATGCCTGTACCATTTGTCTCTGTCACGCATTCCAGCAATTCTGCCTTTTTGGTCTGCAGGGTCATGATTTTTTCCTCGATTGTGTTCCTCGTAATCAGTTTATAGACCTGGACCTTCTGCTGCTGACCAATCCGGTGTGCACGGTCTGTTGCCTGGTTCTGTGCCGCAATGTTCCACCATGGATCATAGTGAATCACCACATCCGCCGCCGTCAGGTTCAGTCCGGTGCCGCCGGCCTTCAGCGAGATCAGGAATACCTGAAAGCGTCCCGCATTGAATGTTCTGACCAGTTCCGCCCGTTTTTCCTTGGTCGTTGAGCCCTGAAGCACACGGCAGGATATCCCCAGTTCACTGATCCTTGCTTCAAGAATGGAGAGCATACTGGCAAACTGGGAAAACAGCAGTACCTGATGATGGTTTTCCACCATGCTTGAAACCAGTTCCAGGCACGCTTCCAGCTTGGACGTCTCCCCTGTATAGTTTTCAAAGCACAGCACAGGATCGCAGCAGACCTGCCTCAGCCGGGTCAGGGCAGCCAGAATCTGCAGTTTTTCGCCGCTGGACTGCAGCGATGCCTTGGCCGCTGCCACAGAAGCCGCATAGACCTTTTCCTCATCTTCACTCAGTTCGATACGCCGGACAAACTCTTCCTTGGGCGGCAGTTCATGCAGTACCTCCTGCTTCAGCCTGCGCAGAATAAACGGCCTGACCAGCCGCTGCAGCTGCACGCCTGCTTCCTCATTGGCATTTTCCATGATCGGGCGTTCCAGTTTTTCAGTAAACCGTGTATGTGAGAACAGATAGCCCGGCATCAGGAAATCAAACATGTTCCACAGTTCGCTCAGCCGGTTCTCCACAGGCGTTCCTGTCATCACAAACCGCTGTTCGCAGACAATACTTTTCACTGCCCTGGATACCAGTGTATTCTGGTTTTTTACGTACTGTGCCTCATCCAGCACACAGGTGTAGAACTCAGTATCATGGTACAGACTGATATCGCGCTTGAGCAGATCATAGCTCGTAATCCATACATCCGCATCCAGACTCGTCTCAATCAGTGCCTTCCTGGCAGGTGCGTTCCCCATGATCAGCACGGTATGCATGTCCGGTGCAAACTTGCCGAACTCATCAGCCCAGTTCAGGATCAGAGATGCCGGGCACACCACGAGACTCGGCTTACCCACCATTGCATGCTTGCAGGTAGAGAGAAAAACAATCATCTGCAGCGTTTTTCCCAGTCCCATTTCATCCGCCAGGATCCCGCCAAAATGACTGGTTTCCAACGCTTTCAGCCACCTGAAACCGGTCTCCTGGTAAGGTCTGAGGACTTCCGTGAATGCTTCGGGAACCGGTTCATCACTGTCTGTGACTGTCCGGAACCTGCGCACCATGTCCCGGAACGATGTATCCCGGAGTCGACGGATGCCGTCGGCCTGTCTGAGCACCGAGTCCAGATAGAGTGCCCTGTATGCAGGCATTTCAGCATGCCCCTGTGCCAGCGCACCGGCGCCCAGCTGTGTCATGTGTGCAATCTCTGCCATGACTTCCAGGTTGCCATGCCCGAGCACGACATACCGTCCATCCTTGAGCCTGTGGTACTTTTTCCTCAGAAGAAGACTCTGATACAAAGCTTCCAGTTCTGCAGCCGGGAACTTGCCTGTGTCGAAATCCATAAACAGGATACCGTGATTGATTGACAGGGACACAGAGACCTCGGAAGGCCGGACCTCCCGGTTACGGATGCTGTCCGAAATATAGACTTCCCCGAGAGCACGGAGCGCTTCGATATGATCAATCAGGAATGAGTCCGCATCATCCCGGTCATAGATCACAAACACGCGCTCTGCGGACTGGAAGAAAAAATACTGGTGCAGGAACCCGGCCGTCCTCCGTTCCACGGCAACATCACGCCGCATGCCCTGGATATCCTGGATTTCTGTTTCGTCATACTCAAGCGTCATCTGGTCATACCTGAATTTCAGACGGCATGCAAGTCCATGGTCCTGCAACTGATCCAGATAAAACTCAGCAATACAGGCATCCGGCATGAATTCAGAGAGCACCTCGTCAGGATCCATAATCTCAGTATATGGCCGGATCACGGGGAGTACTGCAGAACAGAAGGATGTCATCTGCACTGGCTGAATATGGACCTCCCTGTCCAGAAGAAGGCCCTCCATCGGTTGCATCGCCCGGTAAAATTCGTCTGACACACGGTCGATCCAGATCATTGCGTCGCGTTCCATACGCACATACTGATACTGGCCGGTCCGGAAGAACATCATATCCTGGAAGTCAGCCATATCCAGTACTATCTGGTCTCCTGCCCTCTGAACAACCAGGTGCAGTGAAGGATTGGATGCAGAAAATGCGCTTTCCTGCCCGTCTTTCCCGGCCAGAATTCCCCTGCCCTGATACAGTTCAAAGATCCGGTCAAAATACTGGCCGCGCAGGCGGACAGAATCCTGGATATAGTTCGAAAGTGAAGAAAAACTCATGTATACGGCCACGGCATCGGCATCAGCTGAAACCTGTTCCCGTATGATCCGGTACAGCTCAAGCGATTCCGGGTCCAGCGCACGTTCATCATGGACCAGACTGCAGTTTTTCCCATAAGTCCGGCATTCCTGATTCCGGAAATCTTCCAGAAGCGCAGGGATTGACCTGACCCGGTACATTCTTCCGTCCGGTTTTCCGATCTGCAGTGAAACCCTGGGAAAGCATGCCATACCTTTCGCATCTGTTCCCTTCCGGGCCGGATCAAAGGTTACGCGTGCCTCAAGGTGCAGACTTTCGCCGACGTGTTCCCCGGAAGCAGGCGCCGGGAATGTGTGGGTTTCCTGAAGAAACCGGTCAATCAGTGCACGCCCTTTCAGGTCTGTCTCTTCCGTTCCGCGCTGTGCCCCCTGATGCCCTTCCCGGATGTAGTGCAGTACTACAGCCGAACCATGCCGGCACATAATATGACGTTGTGGCTGACGGCATTCCTCACAGCCACAGCGGAATTCAATTCTCTGGGTGTACAGAAAATCCACCTGGACACCCTGAAGCGTTCCGGAATCATAAACCCGGGCAAGCAGGCTGGTCCGGTCTTGTCTGGAAACTTCCTCGTAGTATACGATCTTCCTGTTCTTTTCCAGAATGTCACCACGCATCAGGCAGGCATGTCCAATCGACATAACCAGCTGCTGCTCTGTCGGAATCCACCGTTCCTGATCGGCCATAGCCACACTCCTTTCGAACATGCTATTGTACCATAGTCCGAAGAATACACTCAAGCATTTTTTCAGGTTTTTCCTTTCCGGAAAAGATGCTATAATCCAATCCATAAACCAAATGAGCATGCGACAGGAGGTACGTCATGGCCACTTTTGATTCACAGCTTCTCAATACTGTCCTCTGCCATGTCCAGAAGATCACAGGTCCCTTTTCCGAAGTCCCGGTCTGCTCACAGGCTCCCGGCCTCCGGATCGAAAACAATCACCTGTACTGTGAAGATGCAAACACGCTTGCCCGCGGCCTGTTCCTGTGGCAGGCGGGAAAGCAGCATCCTGAGCTTCTTCCTCAGGGTACGGAAACCCGGCACTTTGCATCCTGCGGCATGATGCTCGACCAGAGCCGCAATGCAGTGCTCCGCCCGGATGCGGTCCGGCGCTACATTGATATCTCTGCCTGTCTCGGTATGAACATGATGATGCTGTACTGTGAGGATACATACACACTCACTGACTACCCGGCCTTCGGTCATCTCCGCGGCCGGTACACCAGGGAAGAACTTACCGCACTGGATGCATATGCTGCTGAAGTCGGTGTCGAGCTGGTTCCGTGTATCCAGACGCTTGCTCACCTGGCGACTTTCCTGACCTGGCCCAGCAGTGCCGGTCTGCGCGATCAGCGCGATATCCTGCTGATTGACGAGCCGGAAACAGAAGCGCTGATCCGGGCCATGATTCAGGAGATGCGTGCCTGTTTCCGTTCCGGCCGGATTCATATCGGTATGGATGAAGCGCACGGCGTAGGCCTCGGTGTATGGCGTGAAAAACATGGTACAGAAGACCGGTTTGCTCTGCTGAACCGTCATCTCACCATGGTATGCAGTATCTGTGCCGAGTATGACTTTCATCCCATGATGTGGAGCGATATGTTCTTCCGCCTCGGCTCAAAACACAATGAGTATTATGACCGTGAAGCCGTCATACCGGATTCCGTGATCGAATCCTTACCCGATGTCGATCTCGTCTACTGGGATTATTATCATACCGAGGAAGATCTCTACGAACATATGCTTGTACAGCACGAACGCATGGGGAAGCCTGTCTTTGCAGGCGGAATCTGGACATGGAGCGGTTTTCTGCCCAATATTGAGAAGACACGCAGGACATCCATGCCTGCACTGCGTGTCTGTGCACGGCACCAGGTGGATACGGTATTCGCCACACTCTGGGAAGATGACGGCGCAGAAACCAGTCATGCACTGGCAGTCAGTCAGTTCCCCTACTTCAGCGAGTTCTGCTGGTGTGGTCCGGACGTCAGGGAAGAACACATACGCGCGGTAGGTGCTCTGGTTTCCGGTCTGGATCCGCGTATGGAAGATGCCTATGCACTGTTTTATCCCGTGGATATGGATGTCGCTTCCGGAAAACAGCTGATATGGGTAGATCCGTTCCTGCCGCTGACCGGTCTCAGTTCAGCACAGATCGCGCTGTCTGAACAGCGTGCCCTGGAAGCACTGGAACAGATGAAGGGACTGCCAGCCTGTCCGGAAACAGAATATACCCGGATGGTATTTGATGTGATTGTACGCAAGTGTCATCTTCTGAACCGTCTGAGAGCGGATTACACTGCACGGGACATGCCGGCATTGTCTGCAGACGCTGCCGCATTGCGTCAGCTGGCTGAAGCATACCGTGCGCTTCATGATGCTCACAGGGCACTGTGGCTGCGCGACTGCCGGAGGTTTGGCTGGGAAGTGCTTTCACAGCGCTATGGCGGCTCTGTGCAGCGTCTTTCGGATGCTGCAGACGACCTGGAGCAGTTCGTCCAGGGCAGGCTTGAAACCATGGAAGAGCTGGAAGCCCCCGTGCTTCACGAACCCCACGGATACGGACACCGGGCTCTGATTACAGCCGGAGAGCAATGGTAACCCTGTACTTCAGCGCATGCGCCATGGCGCATGCGTTTTTTCATGTCCCGTCATACAGGAATCATGCATTTTTCATACACACGTTGCCTTCATGCTCTGTTCTTTCATGGTTTTCGTCTTGTATGAAACCCATTCACGTGGTAGACTAAACACCAGTTTCGAGCTTTGAAAGGAGCGTATCAGTCAATGATCGAAACCTTTGATTTACCCGTACCTCTTGGAAGGTCTTCCGAACCCCGGAAGACATATGTATACATACCGGATTACGCCGAAGAAGGCGACCGGTTCCCTGTACTTTACATGTTCGACGGACATAATGTCTTTTTTGATTCTGACGCCACCTATGGGAAATCCTGGGGTATGAATGAATATCTCACACAGACCCGCATGCCCCTGATCGTGGTCGCCGTAGACTGCAACCATCACCGGAACAACGGACGTCTCCGCGAGTATTCACCCTACAGTATGCATGACAGCCGGTTCGGCAATATCCGTGGCCGGGGAAACAAGTTCATGCAATGGTTCTCCGGTCCCTGTAAGGAAGTCATTGATGCCCGTTATCCGACCTTGCCCGACCGTGAGCACACATTTATCGCAGGTTCTTCCATGGGCGGTCTCATGGCAATCTATGCCATGATTGCCTTCCCTGACATTTACAGTCGCGCGGCAGCACTGTCGCCTTCAGTCTGGGTAAACCTGCCTGCCATGCTTTCGGATATAGGCAGACTGGGCAATATGGACGGAACCGTGCTTTACATGGATTATGGTTCCAATGAGCTCGCCAATCATGAGGACATGCTGGACGGACTTGAACGGGTAAACCATGCCCTGCTTCAGCACAGCATCTGCACGACCCTGCGCATTGTTCCCGGCGGAGAACACTGTGAAGCCTGCTGGGAAGAACAGTTACCATTCTTCATGCCTTTATTCTTTTATGCACATCAGTAAGGAGGAGGACGCTTGGAAACATTCTACTATCGTGAATATTCGCCAAACCTGTCCCGTGACATGGAAATCAAGCGCTATGGGCATGCCGGCCGCCCTGTCCTGTTCATTCCCTGCCAGAACGGCCGCTTCTATGACTTTGAGAACTTCCGCATGACGGACCCCTGGGGGCCCTACATTGAAAGCGGACGCTGCATGGTTTTCTCTGTGGATACCATGGATGCCGAAACCTGGTCAGATACGTCAGGTGATCCCTCCTGGCGGATTCAGCGGCATGAGCAGTGGATGCGCTTTCTGACTGATGAAGTCGCGCCGTTTATTCAGTATGAAGCCAACCGTCTCAATGGCTGGGACGGACAGCCCGGTATCATCGCCTTCGGCTGTTCTCTCGGGGCAACCCATGCAGCCAATCTGTTCTTCCGCAGGCCGGATCTCTTCCGCGGACTCCTGGCACTGAGCGGCATTTATACCGCAAGTTATGGTTTTGGCAGTTTCAGCAATACGGAAGTATATCTCAACAGCCCCGTGGACTATCTCCGTGGCATGCCGGCCGACCACCCGTACATTGCACAGTACAACACTGCAAGAGCCATTATGGTCTGTGGGCAGGGTGCATGGGAGCTTCCCGACACCACCATTGCGCTCAGACAGATTTTTGAAGAAAAGGGCATTGGCGTATGGGTTGACCTGTGGGGATATGACTGCGCCCATGACTGGGACTGGTGGTACCGCCAGTGCGACTACCATATCCCGCATCTTCTGGACTGAATATGAAAGGAGCCTGTGCTATGAAAAATTTTGTGTTTATTTCTCCGAACTTTCCGGATAATTACTGGCATTTCTGTGCCGAACTCATGCATAACGGCATGAACGTGCTGGGCATTGGTGACCAGCCGTACGACGAACTGGCTCCCGAAGTCAGAAACAATCTGAATGAATACTATAAGGTTTCTTCCCTGGAAAACTATGATGAAGTTTACCGCGCTGTCGCCTATTTCATTTTCCGCTACGGCCGCATTGACTGGCTCGAGAGCAATAACGAATACTGGCTGGAACGGGATGCACATCTGCGTCAGGAATTCCATATTCTTTCCGGATGGCAGGTGGAAGATCTGCCCCGGATCAAGTACAAGAGCAAAATGAAGGAATACTATCAGAAGGCAGGCATCCCCACAGCACGCTATCACATGGTCGATGACTTTGATGGCTGCATGACCTTCATCCGCGAGGTCGGCTGGCCCGTGATTGTCAAGCCGGATAACGGCGTAGGCGCCTCTCATACCTATAAGCTTACCTCAGAAGATGAGCTGCGGGCTTTCCTGGGGGATCATGAGCCTGTGCCTTACATCATGGAAGAGTTTATCGATGGCGAGGTCCAGTCCTATGACGCCATTATTGACAGTCAGGGTCATCCTCTGTTTGAAACCGGTAACCGGACCCCGAATTCCATCATGGACATTGTCAATAACGAAGATAACACGTTCTACTATATTCTCAAGGACCTGCCCGAAGACACAAGAAAAGCCGGGCGCGCAACTGTCACAAGCTTCGGCGTCCGGTCCCGCTTTATTCACTTTGAGTTCTTCCGTCTGCTGAAGGACCACCCGGGTATGGGCAAAAAAGGGGATGTCGTGGCCCTGGAAGTCAACATGCGTCCATGCGGCGGAATTTCTCCGGAAATGATGAACTACGCCAATTCCACAGACGTATACAAGATTTACGCGGACATGATCGCCTATGACTCCACCCTGAAAGCCCAGGGTGAGCATGCATTCTGTGCCTTCTTCGGCCGCAGGGACAAGAAACAGTATGCGCTTTCCATGCAGCAGCTGCAGGAAAAATACCACGATCAGATCCGCATGCACATGCGCATTCCGGAAGCACTCTCCGGTGCCATGAGCAATGAAGCGCTCATCGCCGTCTTCCCGACCCAGGAAGCCCTGGATGCATTCTGCCAGGATGCATCTGCTCCCGCGTATTAATTCAGTGCCGCATACATCTTGCGTACTTCATCCAGGATTTCCGGGTGTGTGAAATCATCCTCATAGATCAGACTGATTTCCCGCATCAGGTGCATTCCGGTAATGGTACAGGCATGCAGCCTGCCCGCGGCAATATCGCCCCTGCACGCACTGTATGCCATCACTGTGACACCCAGGTTCGCCATAACCAGTTCCTTGATGGATGTCAGGTTATCCATTTCAAGCCGGACATCATAATTGTGGATATGGTCCATCCGTTCGATCAGTCCAGCTTCAAAGAGCCGTCTTGTGCCCGCTTCGCCGTCGCGCAGGATCAGGCTCTCTTTTTTCAGTTCTTCCAGTGTCATACTGGACCGCTTGGACATCGGATGCTTCGGAGACATCACCACGCACAGGTAGTCTGTATCCAGCAGAATCACTTCACAGTGTGCTGCCCGGACCGCTCCGTCCACAAGCGCAAAATCGATTTCGTAACTGTCCAGTCTCTCCACCAGCTGCTCCGTTGAGCCTGTCACGACACGGATACTGGCATCCGGATGCGCGGAACAGTAGCTTGCAAAAACCCGGCCCAGCAAAGCTTCCGAGCATGTCGGGGTGATCCCGACCGTCAGATGACGCACATGGGATTCCATATCATTGAGTTCCTGGCGAAGGCTGTTTTCCATGTTTTCCATGCGCTGTGCATAGCGAAGTAAAACATTCCCCTCCTGTGTCAGATGCTGGGTGTTCCCCGATCTATTAAAAATTTTTATACCATACTCACGTTCCAGTTGCCGTATATGGTAGCTGATAGACGGCTGCGACAGCGAAAGACTCTTGGCAGCCTGAAGAAAACTGCCTTCCCGTTCAATTGCCAGCAGGCTGGTCAAGCGCAGATCCATGATCTTCCCTCCTCTGATTCCACTCCCTGTCTGCAAAAAATCAAAAACGTTGATAGGCTTATTAAAACTTCTGAATTGATTTTATCATAGAACCTCTGTACAATCAAGAAACACTCAAGATTTCTTTGGAGGTGAGTCTATGACCACATCTTCCATGATTGCCGCACTCTCCCCTGAAGGCCAGGCACTGCTTGGCATTTCCATCCTCTGGCTCTGCGGATTTCTCATGTCCAGGGTTTCCAAGGTTTTCAGCCTGCCGAACGTGACCGGGTACATTCTGGCCGGTGTAGTGATCGGTCCGTACTGTCTGAACCTGCTTCCCCAGACCCTGACATCCCACATGTCCTTCATCACCGACGCAGCCCTGGCCATGATTGCCTTCGGTGTCGGCCGATATATGCAGCTTGATACACTCAGGAGTTCCGGCTCCAAGATGATTCTTCTGACTGTCATGGAATCACTGGTCGCAGCACTCCTGGTCACACTCTCCATGCTGTTCATCTTTCATCTTCCGCTGTCCACTGCACTTCTGCTCGGTGCCATTGGCTCGGCCACGGCCCCGGCATCCAGCCTGATGACCATCCGTCAGTACAAGGCCAAAGGACCTTTCGTCAATACACTGATTCAGGTCGTTGCCCTGGACGACGCAGTCGCTCTCCTGGCATTCTCGGTCTGTGCAGCCATTGCGGCCGGCACGGAACAGACGGCCCAGAACTGGATGACCATGCTCATGCCCATCCTGACCAATCTGGCAGTACTCCTTGTATGCTATGTGCTCGGGCGTCTTCTGGTCGTTGCACTTCGCGGGCGCAGCCCGGATCACCGGATCGTCCTGACCTGTGCCTTCATTTTCCTGATCGCCGGCGGCTGTGCCACAGTCAATGTTTCGCCTCTTCTGGGCTGTATGATGCTGGGCGCAACCTATGTCAATGTCAGTGGTGACAAAACCATCTTCAAGCAGGTGAACCGGATTTCTCCGCCTATCAATATTCTCTTCTTTGTCCTTTCCGGTATGCGGCTGAATCTGCAGGCACTGACCACGGTCGGCATCATTGGCGTGGCATACTTTGCCATCCGTATCATCGGTAAGTATATCGGTGCGTGGATGGGTTGCCGGATGATCCATGCCCTGCCCGAAGTACAGCGCTATCTGGGACTCGCTCTGATCCCACAGGCCGGTGTCAGTATTGGTCTTGCCGTCCTTGCCCAGCGTATTCTGCCACCGGACTCCGGCATGCTGATCAATACAATCATTCTGTCCTCTTCCGTTCTCTATGAAATGATCGGTCCGATGAGCGCGAAATACGCACTCTTCCATTCCGGTGCCATTAAAACAACCGACACGGCCCTGCCTGTCCAGGTTGGCAGCTCGTCCCTCACCAAGCGCGCTTCCGGCGCACTGACAACGTCGGGCTCAGAAACCAAAAAGGCAACCCTGCGCAAGCAGGATAAGGCACCATCCGCCCTGCCGGTTCCTGAGAAAGCAGCTGTCAAGAGTAAGAAAAAGGAGAAGGAACGGAAGAAGGATGAGAAAAAGCGGAAAGAGAAAAAAGCAGTCAAAAAGCAGACAACTCCGGAAAAAACCGTCCGCACCGTTGCACTGCTCCCCGGCAGCGTATCATCTGAGCCACGCAGAAAACGTTTTCTTCTGCATCCGGAACATCACATGGTGACTCCGACATAATATGAAAAACCAGCTTTCCGATGGAAGGCTGGTTTTTCATATTGCCTGAGGATGACATGCGCTTGCACAACCGGCATCGTCCATGTATACTCGGGGACGGAGGGAAGAGGCATGACAAAAACCATAGGCATTCTTGCACATGTGGATGCAGGAAAAACCACTTTTTCCGAGCAGTTGCTCTACCGGATGGGTGTAATCCGGACACCCGGCCGTGTTGATCATAAAAACACCTTGCTGGACCACGATCCCATGGAACAGGAGCGTGGCATCACTGTCTTTTCCGGTCTTGCGACGTTTTCTTACCAGGATGATCTGTACTACCTTCTCGATACACCGGGACACGTGGACTTCGCCACAGATATGGAACGCGCACTGTCCGTTATGGACTATGCCATTCTTCTGATCTCTGCTGCTGACGGAATCCAGCCGCACACAGAAACACTCTGGCATCTTCTTTCCGTGCGTAAAGTACCCGTATTCATTTTTCTAAACAAATGTGACCGGCAGGACAGTCATCCTGACCAGGTCTTTCATGAACTTACAAGTCGCTTTTCCGGTGAGTTTCTGGATTTCCGGGACAGTCAGAATGCCCGGATGCCCTCCGCCCGATTGCAGGAAGACTGTGCATCAGTCAGTGAACCGTTGCTTGAAGCGTTCCTGTCGGGTACCTTTTCTCCGGAAAAGTGGCTGAAAGAAATGCAGACACTGATCTCACGCAGGGAAGTCTTTCCGGTCTTTTCCGGGGCCGCACTGCCCGGCGATGGCATAGACTCCTTTTTCCGCTGGTTTCACGATCTTACAATGACAGACCGGGACCCGGAGCAGCCGTTTGCAGCCCGACTGTATCAGATCCGATATGATGCCGGTAACCGGATCGCATTCTGGAAACTGGAAAGCGGACGGCTGCGTATCCGGGATACCCTGGATTGCGGTGATGGGCCGGAAAAGGTCATGGATATCCGCAGATACAACGGAACCCGTTACACGACCCTGCAGGAAGCCCGGGCCGGGGATATTATCGGCATTCCCATGCACGGCGGACATGCAGGCAGTATTGCAGGGGCACTGCAGCCGGATACCTATCATATTGCTCCCATGATGGCATCCACAGTTCACTGGGATACCCGGTCTGTACCGGGATTTCAGATGCTGAAGAACC
>ONWQ01000373.1 GCA_900321565.1 uncultured Eubacteriales bacterium | reverse complement strand
GTGGGCGTGAATGGTCAGCAGTATGGACCATGCAACTGGGGTCAATTGCAGCAGATGGTACAGCAAGGTCAACTCACCCAACAAACCTACGTTTGGAAGCAGGGTATGCCCAACTGGGCATTTGCCGGACAAGTGCAAGAACTGCAGCCACTCTTCATGAACGCTGCCCCACCACAGATGCCGGGAATGCCACAGATGCCAGGAATGTAAACAATATCAATAACTAAACAAAAACAACTATGGGATTCTTTAAAAAGTTTTTAGGCGATGCCGCTGATGAACTCAAGAAGAACTTGGAGGAAAGTCGCAACGAGTTTATGAAGAGTTTTGATGACATGAAGAAAAGTGCATCAGGACAAAGGCAGGACTTCGATTCAGATGATGACGAAGATGACGACGAGCCTAAGATAAAAATAGGTGATGAGCAGAATGGTGTGCTGACGCTTTTTGAGGGCATTACCGAAATGGACGACGAGAGTCTGGAGGGTTACAAGCGTTTACGCAAGATTGTATTCCCCGCCAGTCTGGAACGTTTGGATTCTGATGTCATTTGCGACCAGGAGGAATTGGAGGAGGTGGACTTCTCAAAGGTGACCAAGTTGAAGACCATACCCGACGATTTCATTTCCGGGGAACACAAAATCCGCCGGTTTGTCATCCCTAACGGTGTTACTACCGTAGGCGACGGGTTCCTTGGAGAAGCGGAGGACGGCACAGAGGTCTTTGTGCCCGCATCGGTGAAATCTTTAGGATACATCACAGGAAACAACGATAACAACATGGTGGTATATCTTTACGCGGCAAACATCAGCATCGAGGATGTGGAGGAAGATGTCAAGACCTTCTACGTACCGTCGCAGAGCTATGGGCAATATGCCTTGAAGCTAAAGAAATGTGATAGCGAAGCCAGATTACGCGAGATGCCTGAAGAGTACATTGGTTTCTATTCAAAAGAAGAGGTTACAGCGCCTGAAGTTCAACCTGCACCAGCATCTGTATTGCCAGATTCTATTCCTGTGGCAGAGGAAAAGACATCTCAAGGAGTATTCTCTGAACGCTTAGAGGCGATGATAGAAGCTGCATTGCAGGATGGTGTACTTACGCAAAAAGAAAAAGAAGTCATTTTTCGGCGAGCAGAAAAAGAAGGTGAAGACCTGGATGAATTTGAGATTCTTTTTGATGCACGTTTAGCCCAGTTAGGTATAAAAGTCGAGGAGTCAACATTAGAAGAGCCAAGTATGATTCAAGTCCCAGAAATACCTCAAAATGCTCCGTCAAAAGGTCCTGATGGAATGTTCTCTGAAAGACTGGAATTTCTCATCCATAATGCAGTTGAAGACGGACAAGTTACAGAAAAAGAGCGCGCCGCCATCATCAGAAGGGCTCAGGCTGAGGGCGAAGATCTTGACGAGGTGGATATCTACATCCAATCTCTCTTGCAAAAGAAAAAGATGGGGGAACTCTGATAAATACATTGCAACGATTTGTAATATTTAGTTTAAAATCATATCATTATGTTTTCTGAAAGATTAGAAAAGTTAATTCAGTCAAGTCTCCAAGACGGGATTCTGACTGACCAGGAGAAAGCCGCAATTATTAAGCGTGCTAAGGCCGAAGGTGAAGATATAGATGAAGTTGAAATCTATATCGATTCTTTGTTACAAAAACGTCAGAAAGAGTTGAACAACTCTAATGTTAAAAGGAAAGCTAACACTTCGGGCATGGATGAGTTGAAGCATCTCATAGATGCAGCTATGGCGGATGGCATTATTACGTCTAAGGAGCGTGAAGTTATAACAAGAAAAGCAGCAGCATTGGGTATGGACGCTGCAGAGGTGGAAGTTTATCTTGACGCAGAAATACAGAAAGCAGAACAGGCTGCCAATATAGTAAAACGAGACAAGATAGGTAAAGTTTGTCCACAATGTGGAAAGCAAGTACCACCTCTGACAATCAAATGTGAGTGCGGATATGAATTTACCTCATCAAAAAGTGTTTCTTCCGTTCAATTGCTATTCGAAAAGATTGCAGAAATACAATCTACGCCAATGAAGAATACGGATCCTGATACCGATAAATATAAAGAAGAAAAACAGGACCGTTATAATAGGATTCGTCAAACGATCTCGTTATTTCCTGTTCCCAATACAAAGGAAGATATTGTTGAATTCTTATCTTTATCTGCATCAAAATCTAAACAAAGAGGAGGAATTTTGGGAACTGTAAAAGGAAGGCTTAAAATTGCTATTCCTGTGGGGTTGATTAGTATAATTATTGTTTGTATTGCTATGATGGCTTTATTTGCGGAT
>ONWQ01000178.1 GCA_900321565.1 uncultured Eubacteriales bacterium | reverse complement strand
CAGGAACTGATGGACCTGAAACACTGTCTCGAATCCTGGGATGCCTATCTCTGGCGTGCCCGGGATACACGTCACCACGGAGTGCTTGAATCCTTCTGTGTCTATGACACCGGTGAGGATGCCTGCACTCGATACGGTGATGCACCGAACTGGTGGACAGAAGAGCACGCCCCTGAAGGCCTGACAACCGTGCCCATGGCATCCATGGACCTGATGAGCTGGTCCTGTTCTGCAAGGGAAGCACTGGCTCATCTGTGCAGGCTGCTGAACGATCCTGAATCAGACACGTGGACCCGGCGTGCCGGAGAAGTCAGGGAGACCATACGCCGTCGGCTGTGGGATGAGTCTGCCGGTACCTGCTTTGACCAGGATGCAGACGGAAACCCCATCCGGGTTCTCTCCCACAATCCACTCCGGTGCATGTACTGGGGAGCCTTTTCACAGTCTATGGCAGACCGGTTTGTACGGGAACACCTGCTCAATCCCCGGGAATTCTGGACACCCATGCCACTGCCCAGTATTGCAGTATCTGATCCTGCCTTCCGGAACGCACCCGAAAACAACTGGAGCGGACAACCGGAGGGACTCACCTATCAGCGGGCAATACTTGCCCTGGAACGGTATGGGTACCATGAACTGGTCCCTGTCCTCGGCAGGCACCTCATCCGATCCATTTCTGAAAACGGATATCTGTTCACTCAGCAGTTTGATCCGTTTACCGGTGAGCCGTCCAGAGTCGGATTCACCAGTCATGCTCCGCTTGGCAAAGACAGCAACGAACCCGTTCAGGACGCATACGGTCCGACCCTGCTCGCCGTTCTGGAATACCTTGCTCATATGTACGGAATCCGTCCGGACCTTGGTCAGGTCAGCTTCAGCTTTCTCTCCGGCATTGCATTTACATATCATGCCAGGTTCTACGGGCATGATTACAGGCTTGAAAGCAACGGCTGCGAGGCATTCCTCAGTGTGGACGGCCACAGAATTCTGGAGCACCCCTGCGGATACCGGATCCGGACTACCATGGACGGACACATCCTGTCTGCAATACCGCTTGAATCTATAAAAAAGGAGACTCCTGTATGATTTCTGCACTCCCATCCTGGTGTACCCCTCTGGAGAGAAAACTTTCCGAAATGGCAGCCGACCTCACACTTCTTCTTTCTCCTTCGCAGCCCCATGGACCAGTCCTGACTCCGGAATCCTTTGGCATGACCGATTGCATGGATGCAACCCATGCCATTCAGTCCGCCATTGACGAAGCCAGCCATTCCCATGGTATCGTCCGTCTCACTGCGCCCGTATACAGGACCGGAGCACTCGTCCTGCGTTCCAATGTCTGTATCGAGATTGCAGAAGGAACTTTACTTCTGGGCAGTACTGTTCTGGAGGACTACCCGGAGCATCATGCATCCCGGCTTACAGTTCAGGATACCAGCATGGGCATGCATCAGTCCCTGTTCTATGCTGAAGGCTGTGAGCATATTGCGCTCGTCGGGAAAGGTACCATTGACATGCAGGGCACACCGGATCATTTTCCCGGTGATGAAACCGCCCAGGGCACACCCGGCCGGCCATTCATGATCCGGATGATCGACTGCAGCGATGTCCATATTGAAGGCCTCACTTTCCGGAATTCCGCCTGCTGGATGCAGAATTATCTGCACTGTGACCATCTGCTGATTGAAAACCTCACAGTCCGGAATCACGCCAACTATAATAATGATGGTCTGGACCTGGACGGATGCACGGATGTGATTGTCCGCCGCTGCAATATTCATTCCGGTGATGACGCCCTCTGCTTCAAAGGTGCTTCCCTGCGCCCCTGCGAGCGCGTCCTGATCGAAGACTGTGAACTGTTTTCCGCCTGTAACGCGCTGAAGATCGGTACTGATACCCAGGGCGATTTCCGGCATATTCTGGTCCGCAGATGTATCGTCGGTGGTCTCGAAGACGATCCTTCCGGTCTCAAGCATCCATACGCCGACAGCGGTATTTCCCTGGAAATGGTTGATGGCGGCACTGTAGAAGAAATTGTACTGGAAGACCTGACCATCACCCGTGCCTGGTCTCCTCTGTTCATGCGTCTGGATGATCGCGGTCGCGTACGTCCGGGGGACCCTAAGCCCGGCCCGGGCAACCTGCGTAAAATCTATCTCACACGATTCCGTGGTCACGACAACGGTCCCAGAGGCTCCTATCTTCTCGGTTATGAAAGCAAGCCCATCGAGGATGTTGCTCTCCATGATATTGAGCTTGATCAGACTGCATGGACACAGGATGGCCCGTTCGAAGAACCTCCGGAACTTCATCTCGTCTATCCGGACGCACATATGATTGATCCCTTCGGGCCATCTCCTGCCAGTGCACTTTATGCACGGCATGTTCAGCGCCTGACACTTTCTGAATATCGCATT
>ONWQ01000001.1 GCA_900321565.1 uncultured Eubacteriales bacterium | reverse complement strand
GACCAAAACGGAAGAATAAACCGGAAAACCTTACAGCACGGACAGAAGGGCTTGTCCGTGCTGTTTGCTTAAATCGGGAGGACTATTATGAATCTTATACCCTATGTGGTGGAACAGACCAGCCGCGGCGAGCGGTCGTATGATATCTATTCCCGGCTTCTGAAGGACCGGATCGTGTTCCTGGGCGGGGAGATCAATGATGATGTGGCCAATTCTGTCGTGGCCCAGCTCCTGTTTCTGGAAATGGAAAACCCGGATGCGGACATTAACCTGTACATCAACAGCCCGGGCGGCTCTGTGACCGCCGGCATGGCCATCTATGACACCATGCATTACATCCGGCCGCAGGTGCGGACCGTATGCATCGGCATGGCCGCGTCCATGGGCGCATTCCTGCTCATGGCCGGGGAAAAGGGCAAGCGCCTGGCGCTGCCCAACAGTGAGGTCATGATCCATCAGCCGCTGGGCGGAGCCCAGGGCCAGGCCACGGATGTGGCCATCCGCGCAGAGTGGCTGATGCGGACCAAGAAAAAGATGCTGGACATGATGGCTGAGATGACCGGTCAGCCGCTGGACAAGCTCACGGCGGACTGCGAGCGGGATTACTTCATGACCGCACAGGAAGCACTGGATTATCATATTATTGACGAGATCTATCAGCCGCGGAACCAGATTGCCCCAAGCGGGAAATAACCGGTACAAACGGCAGGAAAGGGTAAAGAATGGCAAGAGAAGAAAACGGCAGGCAGACGCGCCGGTGCGCATTCTGCGGACGGACCCAGGCGCAGGTAAATCAGCTGATCGCAGGCCCGAACAATGTGTTCATCTGTGACCAGTGCGTGGACCTGTGCAATGATATCCTGCTCAATGCGAGCGGGCAGAACACGGATGAGCCCGCAGCGATCACGGACAGCAAGTCCCTGCCGACGCCCCGGATGATGAAGGAATACCTGGACGAGTATGTCATCGGGCAGGAGCAGGCCAAGCGCACACTGTGCGTGGCGGTCTACAACCATTACAAGCGCATCGGGCAGAAGCATGAGAAGAACGACTATGTGGAACTGCAGAAGTCGAACATTCTCATGATCGGGCCCACGGGCAGCGGCAAGACGTACCTGGCACAGAACCTGGCACGTCTGCTCTCAGTGCCCTTCGCCATTGCGGATGCGACCAGCCTGACGGAAGCCGGGTATGTGGGCGAGGACGTGGAAAACGTGCTCCTGCGTCTGATCCAGGCGGCCAACTTTGACATCCGCAAGGCCCAGCGCGGGATCATCTATATCGATGAGATCGACAAGATTGCGCGCAAGAGCGAGAATCCGTCCATCACCCGGGATGTATCCGGGGAAGGCGTGCAGCAGGCCCTGCTCAAGATCCTGGAAGGCACCATGGCCAATGTACCGCCCAATGGCGGGCGCAAGCATCCGCAGCAGGAAATGATCCAGATCGATACCACGAACATCCTCTTCATCTGCGGCGGTGCCTTTGACGGGCTGGTGCCCATCATCGAGAGCCGCATCGGCAAGAAGATGCTGGGCTTTGGCGCCGAGATGCAGGCCAAGTCGGAAAACGATGTGGCCAAGGCACTGCAGGCGCTGGAACCGGAAGACCTGACTAGGTTCGGGCTGATCCCGGAACTGGTGGGCCGTCTGCCGGTGAACGTGACACTGGATCCGCTGGACGAAAAGGCACTGGCCAGCATCCTGACCCAGCCGCGCAATGCCCTGTGCAAGCAGTATCAGAAGCTTCTGAAGATGGACGGGATCGACCTGAGCTTTACGGATGAGGCCATCTCGGAAATCGCCAAGCAGGCGATCGCCCGGAAGACGGGTGCCCGCGGACTGCGGTCCATCATTGAAAAGACCATGCTGGACACCATGTTTGAGCTGCCGGACCGCACGGATGTGAGCCGGTGCGTGGTGGATAAGGAAGCCGTGCTGGGCGGGAAACCGCACCTGGAAATGAAGCGGGCGAAGAAGAGCCTGCCGGAAGCGGACATCAGCTGACAGAAAAATCGCGCAGCTGGCAGAATACAAATGCCGGGCTGCGCGATTGCTTATGGTTCAAAAGTATAAAGGTCTGTGGATGTGGCCAGGGGCTCAAGGCCTGTGAGTTCGGACACGGTGACGAACCGGAAGCCTTTCTCTTTCAGTGCCGGGATGAGTTCCCTGAGGCACTGGATGTCTGCCGGGCGTGCGTGGTAGAGGAGTATGGAACCGTTGCGCACGGAAGAGAGCGCCTTTCTGGCGTTGGTCTGGCTGACATCCCAGAGGATGACATGCCGGAACCCGGCTTTCCGAAGGACCCGGGCCACGGTCTGGGATCTGCCGTTCTCGTCCAGGTAATTGCCGTAGGGCGGGCGCACGGTGCGGATGGGGTAATGGTAGCCGAGGATCCCGTCCAGGATTTCCTGCGGGCGCATGAGGCTCGCATAGATGCGGGCGCTGCCGCCGAAGCCCATACGGCCATGCTGCTGGGTATGCGTGCCGATCTCACAGTCGGACGCGGCAATGGCCTGCCAGAGCCCGGCGTCCTCGGCGTGCAGGGCGACGCCCAGGGGATAGAACGTGATGGGCACACCCAGGGACTGAACCAGTTCAAAGGTTTCCCGGACATACTGGGTGGTATAGCAGTCATCCATGGTGATGGCGATCTCATTGACGTCCCGGTTCCCGTAGCGGATGGCAAAGGGGAACGGGTCATCGTCCTGCTCGTCTTCAGCAGTAGTTTCCGGCGTGGGCTTCGGCGTCCTGGTGGGTGCCGGGGACGGCGTCGGGAAGAGGGGCTGTGAAGCCGGGACATGCACAAGCTGGTCCAGCGGGCCATCCGGGAGCGGGAGCGTGTCTTCGGCTGAGGCCGGGAACAAGGTCATACAGAGACACAGGCACAGAAGCACAATCACAGAGAAAAGCATACGGTGCATGCGGTTTCACCTCAAAAAAAGAATAGGCTTCCGGAGCGTGAAGCCCGGGAAGACCTGAAGGGATATGAGCGCAGTCGTAAGCCGAGTTCTGTCAGGGGCGATCATCTATCCAGGCCCGGCGTCGCCGCGCGGGCTCTAGCGATTGCGGAACACAGCGAGCAGCCGTATACGTTCCATTGCATCTTGCACCGGGTGGGGTTTACAGCGCGGGCCTGTTGCCAGGTCCGGGGTGAGCTCTTACCTCGCCTTTCCATCCTTACCGGAAAACCGGCGGTTTGTTTCTGTTGCACTGTCCTTGGAGTCGCCTCCACCAGCCGTTAGCTGGCACCCTGCTCTGTGGTGCTCGGACTTTCCTCATGCCAGGGGCACGCGATCGTCTCATTGCCTCATATCCCGGGGAGTATCTTAGCGGGGTTTTTGTCCGCTGTCAAGCAAGAATCCCGGACCGCACTGCGGTCCGTTGCGCAGGAGCGCTTTGAAGTAAAGGAGTGGAAGTTATGAAGGTCATTATGTTGAAGGATGTCAAGAACATCGGCAAGCGCGATGATATCGTGAACGTCTCGGACGGGTATGCGCGCAATTTCCTGTTCCCGCAGAAGCTGGCCATGGAAGCCAAGCCCGGGGCGATGAAGGAAGTCGAGCGCAAGCGCGCCGCGGAAGCCGCCCGGGAAGCCGAGCGCCGCGCGGAAGCGGAAGGCAAGGCCATGCTTCTTAAGAACAAGGGCGTAACCTTGCAGGTCAAGTGCGGGGAAACGGGCCGGCTGTACGGGTCCGTGACCACGGCTGAGATTGCTGCCGAGCTGGAAAAGCAGTACGGGATTGCCGTGGACAAGAAAAAGATTGAGCTCAGCGAGCCGATCAAGCAGGTCGGGGACGTGACCATGAGCGTATGGCTCTACAGCGGGATCACCACACCCATGGTGGTGCACATTGTGCCGAAAGAAAAGTAAGCACCGTTAACCAGGAAAACTCAGCGGACGGGAGGAAAGAACGTGAATGAATTCCAGGCGGTCGTGCCGCCGAATTCCCTGGAAGCTGAAAAGAGCGTGCTGGGCGCCATGCTGCAGGACAGTGAAGTGGTCCTGCATGCCGTGGAACGGCTGAGCAAGGAAGACTTCTACCAGCCGGCACACCAGGAGATCTTTGATGCCATGCTGGCGCTGAACCGGCGGCAGTCGCCGGTGGACGTGATCACGCTGGACTCGGAGCTATCCGACCGCGGGACACTGCAGGGGATCGGGGACACGGCGTATCTGATGGAGCTGCAGGCATACGTGCCGGCCACAGCCAATGCCCGGGCGTACATTCAGATCGTGTCGGAAAAGAGTACCCTGCGCAAGCTCATCACCGCATCCCAGTCCATCGCCCAGGAGTGCTACGCGCAGATGAACCCGCTGCCGGAAACACTGCAGCACGCGGAAAAGGCGATCTTTGACATTGTCATGCACCGCTCCAGCGGAGAGAGCCTGATGCCGATCCGGGATGTGCTCTACAATACGTATGAGATGATCGAGGAGCTGGACAAGCTCAAGGGCCGGATCTCCGGTGTGCCCACCGGGTTCACGGCGCTGGATAATCTGCTCACGGGTCTGCACGGGGGCGAGCTGATCCTGATCGGTGCGCGCCCGTCCATGGGTAAGACGAGCTTTGCGATCAATATTGCGAACCATGCGGCGTTCACAGCGGGCAAGACGGTGGCGTTCTTCTCCCTGGAAATGCCGCGGGAGCAGATCGCCATGCGTATGCTGTGCTCCGATGCGCGGGTGGAGATGCAGAAAGTGCGTCAGGGCACCCTGTCCCAGGACGAATGGCTGAAGCTGGCCAAGACTGTGGGGCCCATGGCCGAGTCCAACTGCTTCCTGGACGACACGGCGGGCATTTCGCCCTCGCAGCTGCGCTCGCGCTGCCGCCGCCTTATGATGGACCACGGGCTGGACCTGATCGTACTGGACTATCTGGGGCTCATGCACTCGGATACCCAGGCGGAGAACCGGCAGCTGGAAGTGAGTGAGATCAGCCGTCAGCTCAAGGCCATTGCGCTGGAGCTGAAGGTGCCGCTGATCGCCTGCGCACAGCTCTCGCGAGCGGCGACCGCACGCACGGACAAGCGGCCGATCCTTTCGGACCTGCGTGATTCCGGGTCCATTGAACAGGACGCGGACGTGGTCATGTTCCTGCACAGGGAGGCGTACTATGACCCGACCTGTGAGGAAAAGAACGTGGGTGAAGTGATCATCGCCAAGCAGAGGAACGGTCCTCTGGGTACGGTGAAGGTGGCATGGCTCGGCGAGTATGCGACCTACGCCAACCTTGCGCCGGAAGCGAAGGCAGCCGCGTTCTGAGATGAAAAACAACTGAGGAGTCGAAACAGCATTCATGATTGAACAGAAGACGATTGCGAGCCTGAAGGTCGGG
>ONWQ01000116.1 GCA_900321565.1 uncultured Eubacteriales bacterium | reverse complement strand
GCTTTAGCAATAATACCCATTAACATTACAGATAGCATAAGTTGCTGATCTGTCTGCTGATAAGTAAATGATGGAATACCCTGCTTATACGGATATCACGATTGTTTCTCATTGTATTTGAGGCAAAAGCATTGGTGAGAAGAAACAAATGATGATTGAGAGAAAAGAAAAGAAAAAGGGATGGTACGTTTCTGTACTCCCTGCAGCAGCGCTTGTTCTTATTCTGGCGTATTCCTTCCTGGTGCGCAGGGCGGCCTATGATCTTCCGGCATTTATCCCGGAGGAACGGGCTTATATGCAGGATGAGAATGGAGAACCATACCTTACGGAGATGGATTCCTATTTCTATCTTCGCAAGGCAGTTGAGATGTCGGAGGAAGGACGAGTCAGGCTGTATAATTATCGGTCAGAGGATCCCATGATTGGTCAAAGGGCATATGATAAAAATGACAGCGGCGGGACCCCTCTCGGCCTTTCGATACTGGCTTACCTGCTCTGGCGGTACTTTCTTTCCTTTTTCGGCGTCAGCCTCACCCGGACAGCAATTTGGATGGGGCCGTTTTTGGGCAGCCTGGCTGTCGTTCCGGCTTATTTGTATGTGAATCGAAGGTCCGGCATTGCGGGTGGGATCACAGCAGGGCTGCTGGTCGGATGCGCGATCCCATTTGTCATCCACACGCACGCGGGATTCTTTGATACGGATATGGTGCTTGCCCTGCTGCCGCTCGTATACCTTTTGTCCGAGATGCGATGCATGCAGGAGGAAAGGCTTTCACGCCAGATCGGCTGCGCGCTTTTAAGCGGTACGGCCATCGCCGTCCTGTCCTTTTTCTGGGTGGCGTTTAATGCATATTGGCTGCTGTCTTTCCTGTGTACGCTTCTGACGATCCTGATTCTGCTGATTCTGCCCCCTGGACCTGTTTGGGGAATACAGTGGCGCCGAAAGTGGCGGATGATCCGAGGCGGCCTGCTCTCCCTCGGCCTTGCGCCGGTCATGCTGTACCTTACAGGCGGCAGGAGCAGCATACTGCAGCTTCTCTCCGTCCTCGATATAATACGCTCGGGTACAGGGACGGCTTCGGGTGCGATGCCGTCCGCCTACCAGTTTACCGGTGAAATGAAACCCATTAGAAAGATCCCCGGACTGTCGCCCTCTCTGCTGGTGCAAGCCAATACCAATTCTGTGATGGGCATGTTGGGCGGTTCAATCCCCTGCGTATTGGCGGCAGCCGCCCTTTTAATCGGTATGGGGTTTCTGCTGTATGGGTTTATCCGCAGAAATAAGGAATATCCCACCGGCAATCCCGATTCCGTTCCTTCACTTTGTGTGGACATCGGATTTGGTCTGCCCTGGCTGCTGTTATCCCTGAAACTTTCTTTTTCCAGCGTGCGATACTGCCAGATCGCTGTACTGCCGGTCTGCCTGCTGTGCGGCCTTGCCGTTGGATGGATCTGCTCCGGGATGAAACGAATGCAGAAAAAACGATGGCTGCAGGCTGCAGGCGTTCTCCTGGCTGCCGCTGCGGTTCTGCCTGCCTGCATAGGCGCCTGGCAGGCGGGACGTTCCTCCAAACCTACAGTGACAGACAGCAAGTATCAGGCAATGACCTATATACGGGAAAACCTGCCGGAAGATACTTCTGTAGCCGGGTGGTGGGACGACGGTTACTTCACGGAATATGCGTCGGGAAGAAGAACTCTGGCAGATGGAGGCAGCAGCAGCGGAAGAATGAACTGGCTCCTGGCGAAAGCGCTGCTCACCGATGATCCGGAGTTGTCGGCCCGTATTCTCCGCATGCTGGATGGATCCGGAACCGATGTCCTGGATGATATGACAGAACAGGGCCTGGACGAAGCGGATGCCGCCGATCTGCTGCTTAAGATGCTGTCATGCGAAAGGAACGCTGCGAAAAATATTGCGCAGGACGCAAATATGGATATGCGTCTGCTGGATAAAATACATCCGAACGACAGAAATGGAGTCGTGCTGACATTGAGCACAGATCTGATTGGAAAGGTGAAGCCTCTGAATTATTATGCTTTCTGGAATCCAAGCACCGGAAGGGCAGAACAGAGTGCAAGGATGCTTGCAAGCAGTGAATCCGTTATTATGGATGAAAACCATGGGGCAGATCTTGCTATGTGCCAGTCGGATATTGTCCTGCGCATCTGGGAGGAACATGAAGGGCGTGTTTCAGCACTGTACCTTAACAGTCATGGGGAGCAGTATGATGTCGGACGCATATGTGTCTGGCAGAACGGGATAAAGATCCAGGACGATTTGACTGATCCGGACCCAACTCTGGCAGGCATTGTGCTTGTAAAAGAAGGCGACCGGTATTGCGGTGTGATTTGTAACCAGAACATTTGTGACAGCATCTTGCTTCGGACGTTGTTATGTGAAGACCGCAATCTGGACCGCTACAGGCTGCTGGGTACCTGGTATGGTGATACAGGGAAAGAATCCAGCCAAGCGCAGAATCGCATCAACTATCTCACAAGAACTGCCTGGGCGGTACAAGTATGGCAATTGGAGTAAGTAAAAAGAGTGTATTGGCTTTCAGAATGCATGCAAACAGGCTGTTCACAGAAGAAGGAAACCAATGAAAAGCACGTTGAAATGGCTCTATAATGTGCCGAAAAAAAAGAAAGGATACGTGATTGCTCTCACCCTCATCCAGGCGGTGACCGGCGGCGCGGGTGTGCTGTACGCCCTGCTGCTGCGAAACATTGTGGACAGCGCGGTCACCCGCGAGCTTGTTTCATTTCGGCAGAATGTGATCTGTCTTGCAGCGCTTGTGCTGATCCTGATCGGGGTCGGCGCTATCGTGCGCTGGTTGCATGAGCAGGCGCGGGCGGATATTGAAAATCTGTTCAAGAAGCGGTTGGCGGATACGATTCTGCGAAAAGACTATGCCGCCATCAGTGCTGTTCACTCCGGGGAATGGATGACCCGGCTGACCAGCGATACCTCCCTGGTGGCGGGCGGTTATGTGGATCTGCTGCCCGGACTGGTGAGCACGGTGATACGGCTGATGTCCGCCCTTATCATGATCATTGCGCTGGACCGGTGGTTTGCGCTTATCCTGATTCCCGGCGGTATCCTGATGGTCATACTCACGTGGGTCTTTCGGGGTATCCTAAAGCGTCTGCATAAGAACATTCAGGAGAGCGACGGACGGCTGCGTACTTTTCTGCAGGAGCGAATCAGCAGTTTGATGATCGTCAAGGCGTTCTCAGCAGAGGCCCAGTCCAGCGCAGGCGCATGGGAGAAAATGCGGGAACACAAGGCAGCGCGGATGAAGTGGAATGCCTTTTCCAACTTCTGCAGCGTGGGCTTCAGCGGAGGCATGCAGGGCATGTACCTGGTCGGCGTGGTGTACTGCGCCTACGGCATCCTTTCCGGCACGGTGACCTACGGCACTCTCACTGCCATCATGCAGCTGATCGGGCAGGTGCAGGGGCCGTTTGCCAGCCTTTCCGGTTTCGTTTCGCGATTCTATGCCATGACCGCCAGCGCGGAAAGGCTGATGGAGGCGGAGGCGTTCGAAGATGATTGCCCGGAGCAGGTGATTGACACAGAGAAGGTAAAGGTTTATTACCGGGAGCGGTTTCAGGCGCTTGCGTTGCGGGATGCGGATTTCACCTATCCGCCACAGGCAGAAAATACGGGCACAGGATATAAAGAAGATATGCCTGCTGTTCTGCGCGACTTGAATCTGGAAATCCGAAAAGGCGAGTATGTTGCCTTCACGGGGATCAGCGGATGCGGAAAATCTACCGTTTTGAAGCTGCTGATGTGCCTGTATCCTCTGAATGCCGGGGAGCGTCTTCTTCTGGGCACTGACGGCGCAGTTCCCCTGACGAGTGAGTGGCGCAGGCTGTTTGCCTACGTGCCGCAGGGGAACGCACTGATGAGCGGAAAGCTGCGGGATGTGGTGGCATTCGCCTGCCCGGAACGGTCCGGAGATGATGAAAAGCTGATGCGGGCATTGTCTACCGCCTGCGCAGACGAGTTCCTGCCGGAGCTGG
>ONWQ01000475.1 GCA_900321565.1 uncultured Eubacteriales bacterium | reverse complement strand
TACTTGCCGTTGGTGGTACGCTCTTCCGCTGCAGCCCCGGCAGGAGCCTCAATACCCTTATCCAGATCAGCCTTCAGATACTCGGCTGCCAGGAAACCGGTCGTAAACGCGCTGCCGCAGCTGTTGCCGGCAGTCGGGGTGTGATACTGAACACCATAGCGCTGTCCGCAGCAGTTACCCACGGCATAGAGTCCGGGGATGGGGCTCTTGTCGCCCTTCAGGACACGGTATTCGCCATCCGTGCATACTGCGGCATGCTGGCAGAGGCCGCCGGAGGGCTTGCCGCCCGTGACGGCGGTCGCCGCGAAGAACGGAGCCTTCTCAATTTTGAAGTGCATCAGGCTCTTATCGGCGCCCCAGTCGCTGTCATAGCCCGCATCGCACATCTCGTTCCAGTGCTTAATCTCATCCAGGAAGCCCTGTTTGGCATCCCCTTCATAGCCGATGATATCCGCCAGTTCTTCCAGTGTTTCGGCAGCATACAGTGTGGTGGGATCATTGCCGTAGCGGGCGAAGGCCTGCACCGCAAAACCATCCGGACCGGTGACATAGTTCGCCATATCCTTGCGGACCTTCTCGATCATATAGTCGTTGCTGCGATCCATTGCCTGGTGGTCATAAGCCTGATACTCGCAGTAGTCATCCCAGTTTGCATCCGTAACACATGCCATTTTCAGGCCTTCCGGCATCATATCGAGATAGCCGACAGAGCCATGACGGGTAATGGTTTCGTTGAAGAAACGCTTTCCGTCATTGCCGAAGATCGGCCATACGCCGCCAAAGGGGAAGCTGGGCCGGGAGTTGATGCCTGCCGCCTGACCGGCACGGGGTCCGGCCTCCATCGTAGCGCCCGCCCAGAGCATCATCCGAATGCCGGAACCGTCACGTCCCATGGAGCTGACATTGTTGACATCCGTGCGGTCCAGGCCATAAGACCAGGCGAGGTTACGCAGCTGATCACAGAGGTCGAGGCGCATGTCCGGGTTACCACCAAAGTCACCCGCGGCTACCACAACCGCCTTTGCGTTGACCTGGAAGTACTGGCCGTCCACATCCGTAAAGATAGCACCGGTGACCTGTCCGTTTTCATGGACCAGGGTAAGACCCTGTGCACCGTAAATGTACTCTGCGCCGAGGTCCACTGCCTTCTGCTGGAGCAGGCGGACCGTATACGGCCACATATTGTTGTTTGTGTTGGTTTCCGTGCCGGTGTCGCGCCACTGGGTCATGCCGACAAAGTATCTGCTGCCGCTGCAGACACCGTCAAACTCCTTGTTACCCTTATAGTTGCAGGCATGGGCATACTTCGCCACATAATCCTCGGGCAGATAGGCCAGCATCCAGTCCAGCGCCTCGCCGGAGCGCTTGGCATAATCCATGACGATCTTCTGGTTGGCATGGCCGAGGGCCTTATTCATGTACTCGGTGAAGATGTCGTTCGGGTCATATTTCTCGGCGCCCTTGTCCAGGAAGAATTTGGAGTTGTAGGTGGTGAGGTCGCAGGCATAGTTGTCATACTCTTCCCAGGTCTGCACTTCGCAGCATATAACCTTCAGACCCTGGTCCGCGCAGTGCAGCGTGGCGGAGGTACCCGCCTGACCGGAACCGATTACCAGAACGTCAGCTTCTTTGGTGTAGGAGACTTTCCCGGACAGGTCCGGCTCATCCCCCAGCCACGCCGGCTTGTTGTTCATGAACTTGTCTTCCGTGATGCCAAGCGGATTTACCATACCGACCATCATGGAACCGAGAATGTCGCCGTTACCCTTCTGGATGATGTACTCTTCCGGTGTTTCGGGAGCTTTTGCATCCGGATTGGAACGACGGTTCGCCTGAGAATAACTCGTGGCGAAGATATCATCCCAGGTGATATTGGGATTGGGAACTACTTCTGCAGCGGGAGGGCCGCCAGGTCCCTCTGCCTTTGCCTGAACCGCACTGCCGAACAGACCGCTTGCCGCGATGCCGAGAGCGCCTGCCGCGGTCCCCTTCAGGAAGTCACGGCGTGAAATCAATTTTGCCATACTGTATCCTCCTTGTATGCATTT
>ONWQ01000109.1 GCA_900321565.1 uncultured Eubacteriales bacterium | reverse complement strand
GGTCACCATCCCCGCCGGCTGGGGACTGAGCCGCAAAACCACCCCCGGCAAGAAGTTCTGGATGCTGTACTTCATCATCCCGATGTTTTTCGGCGGCGGCCTGATCCCGTTCTACAACGTGATGAGCAGCCTGCGGCTGATCAACTCTGCCTGGGCTGTGATCCTGCCGGCGATCTTGTCTGTGTGGAACCTCTTCATGTGCAAGACCTTCTTTGAGTCCTCCATCCCGGAGGGTATGCTGGAGGCAGCCCGGATCGACGGTGCGGGCAAGTTTAAGACCTTCTTCGCCATCGTGCTGCCTCTTTCCAAGGCAATTCTGGCTGTGATGGCGCTCTACTACGCAGTCGGCCAGTGGAACAGCTACTTCAATGCCATGATCTTTCTGCAGGACGCCGACAAGTATCCGCTGCAGCTGGTGCTGAAGGAAATCCTGATTGCCTCCGAGAGCACTGTGGGTGGCAGCGGCGAGACCATTCTGCAGCAGTATCGGCAGGCCAACCTGCTCAGGTATGTCTCCGTGATTGTTTCCAGCCTGCCCGTGCTGTGCCTGTATCCCTTCGTTCAGAAATACTTTGCTCAGGGTGTCATGATCGGCTCCCTGAAGGGTTAAAGGAGGAACATACAATGAAGAACATCAAGAAAATCCTTGCACTGCTGCTGATTGCGGTTTTGGCCGTGACGCTGACTGCCTGTGGCACAAAGAATGAGCCGGCGGCTACGACCGCACCTACGGAAGCACCTGCCGCCACCCAGAACAGCGAGACCCAGGCAGAGACGCCTGCCCAGGCCGAGGCCGCCGCGCCCGCTGCTCCGGTCAATGACCACCCGCTGAACGCTGAGTACGGCTTTCAGTGGACGGATACCACCGCGCCGATCCTCAATGAGAAGGGCGCACAGGAACTGTCCTTCCATGTCTATTCCTCCAAGAATGCCTCCGCCCTGGACTACAATGATATGAAGATCATGGCGGACTTGTATGCACAGACAGGCGTACGTGTGGAATGGGAAAACGTTTCCGAATCCGTCTATTCTCAGCAGAAAAACCTGATCTTTGGTAACAAGGAAAACCGGCCTGACGCCATCTACCATGCCGGCATGGGCGCAGGCGAGATCATCAAGTACGCAAAGCGCAAGGTGCTGGTGCCCATCAGTGACTATCTGGACTATATGCCCAACTTCAGGAAGCTGCTGGAAGAGCGCCCCGACATCAAAGCTCAGCTTCTGAATGTGGAAGACGGCAAGATCTACTCTCTGCCCCGTATTGAGGAGATGGGCCTGCTGCAGAGCCCGAACCTGCTGTTCCTGAACGTGGCCTGGACCCTGGAAGTCATCGCGGCGGGTGCCGTGGATGGCCTGACCGAGGATCAGCTGAAGGATGGCCTGACACTGACTGCTGCCCAGATGGAGCAGATTCTGGTGTACTTCCGCGATCATGATATGAACGGCAACGGCAAGACCGATGACGAGCGGCCCATGAACTTTGTTTACAACAACTGGCAGGGCAATCAGTGTGACCTGTATGGCATGTTCGGCCTGAATGACAACCTGGAGCATCGTGTGGTGGTGGACGACAAGATCACCTACACCGTGCAGGATGAGCGGTTCAAGGATGCCACCAACTTCATCGCAAACTGGGTGACTGACGGCCTGATCGACAAGGTCTCCTTCGAACAGAGCCAGGACAATTTCCTGGCTAACGGCAAGGGCATGGAAACCTACGGTGCCTTCTACTGGTGGGAGAGTGAAACCGTGGTTTCCAATCCTGAGAACTATATCGTGTTGAGCCCGCTGGTGGGCCCGAACGGCGACCAGACCATCTGCGTGAGCAACAACCCCGAGATCAGCACCGGTGAAGTGATTCTCTTTTCCAACTGCAAGTATCCGGAAGTGCTGCTGAGCTATTTCGACCGTTACTATGATCCCTTCATTTCCGCCCAGATCAACTATGGTCCTATCGGCATTGTCTATGAGGAGGCACTGGACGATCAGGGCATGCTGGTGCAGAAGCCTCTGCCCGAAGGCGTGACCAGCGATGAGCTGCGCCTGCAGAACGCACCTCTTGGCATCATCAACCTGGGCGAATACGCCTGGAACCATGTGGTGCACATGGAGCCCCGCGCCCAGCTGCGCCTGGAACGCCTGCAGCTTTGCGCCAAGCCCTTTGTGCCCGATAACGTAAAACCATGCCCCAACCTGCAGTTCACCATGGAAGAGCTGAACACCCTGAGCAATTATGAGACCAATCTGAACGACTACATCCGCACCAATCTGATTTCCTGGCTGATGAAGGGCGGCGTGTCCGATGCGGCCTGGCAGAGCTTCCAGAACGACCTGAGCGGCAAAGTGAATCTGGCTGGCATCCAGAAGGTATATCAGGATGCGTATGACCGGTACATGGCGAAATAAAAGGAGGATGCTTTCATGAAAACGCTGTGGAAAATGTTTGCACTGCTGCTGGCACTGTGCATGATGACTGTTCCCATGCTGGCGATGGCGGATGCCGAACCTACCTTTGACGGAGTGCATGACCAGAGCGTGATGGCCGGAACGGAATTCGATGCACTGGAAGGCATTACGGCTCAGGACGCCGAGGGCAACGACCTGACCGATATGATCATGATTGACGCCACTCCGGCGCTGAACTTCAAGAATGGCAAAGCAACCCCTGAAAACCCAGGCGACTATGAACTGGTTTACTTCGTGACAGACAAGAACGGTGTTACCGGTGAGGACTATGCTACCCTGACCGTTACCAAGAAGACCGGCGAAGAAGAAGTGTATAAGGCCTTCGATTTCAGTACTGTGGAAGTGACCGACAACCACGGCTGGGAAGCCAGGATCAGCGAAGCCGCCCAGGCCACTGCTGCTTTGAAGAACGGCGCGTACGTGATCGAGATCCAGAACCCCGGCTCAAGCGATGGCGACGTGCAGCTGGCCAAGGCAGGCTATGCCCTGAAAGCGGCTGACTACAAGATCAAGATCTGGGCCAAAGCCACCAAACCGACCTATGCCCATATCCTGGCCCGGAACGAGAATGCCGAAGGCTGGGAGACTTTTGGCGGTGCTTTCAATGTGCGCATTGAGGAAACCGTGGCCCCCCTGGAGCTGAGCTTCACATCCCCGGCCGAGGGCAGCGCTGAGCTGCTGCTCAATCTGGGAAAAATCACTCCGAACCCCGACAATGCGGAGGACACCACTCCCACGGATTTCGCGGTGACCATCGATAAGATCGAGCTGTATGAAATCTCCGGTGAGGAGCACGAGGTTCCCGTGTATACCTCTGATTTCAGCCAGAATGAGAGCGTAACTGTGCAAGCCGGTGACGGTGCGGACGCCAGCGTGGCCTTTGAGGATGGCAAAGCTGTCGTCACCGTCGGCAGCTATGCCGGCGAGGGCGGAGGCGTATGGAGCGTCAAGGCCAACATCGGCCTGGGCGATCTGACAATCGAGAAAGGCCAGAAGTACTATTACCGCTTCACCATCAACGCACAGAACGGTCAGGGCGGCGAAGCACTGGTGGAAAGCGATGCGCGCAGCTGGGAATGCCGCGCCAACTTCAATGGTCTGAACGCAGCCGCAGGTGAGGACGTCGTGGTCTCCAGCGTGTTTGTGGCGGAAGCTGATGTGGATGATCCTGTGATCCGTCTGCAGATCGGCAACGCCCCTGAAGGCGCGACCAGCAATGTGATCACCATCAGTGATGTTGAATTCGGTAAGATGGAAGGCGACAAGGAAACCGTGAAGACCATCGAGGCCTTCATGCCCTTCGGCCCCAATACTGCCAATGCAGAAAACACTGATTATCCCTGGCAGACCTTCAACGGCACTGATGAGGATAATGAACGCGGCGTGGGCACAATCTGGACGGACAACGGCAGTTTCTTCTACCGCATTGACAACGGTGGCACGGTCGACTGGCATAACAAACTGATCTGCGGCTTCGGCGGCAATCCGCTGACCCTGGCTTCCGACAGCTATTACATCGTGGAGATCACCGCCAGAGCTGACAAGCCTGTCTCCTGTGGCGTGTTCCTGAACCCGATGGGCGGCTGGGATCCGCGCTTCTCCGAGGGTATGGACCTGACCGAGGATTTCCAGACCTTCCGTTTTGCGACCACGGACACCTTCATCATGGATATGGACTTCGAGCTGCTGTTCCAGTTCGGCTCTGAAGCGCTGTCCAAGCTCGATGATGTGACGGTTGAATTCAGCAACGTGACCATCTATCAGATGACCGTGCAGTAATCTCATCCCGGGAGCAGGGAGAATGGCAGTCCCGTTCTCCCTGCTCTTTCTTTCAGGAGGCATTTGCATGAACAAAACAATCTGCGCAGTGCTGGCTCTTCTCTGCGCCCTGTGCCTGATGCTGACGGCTTGCAACGGCAGGGATGGACAGCCGGTAGCCACGGAAACGCCCAGAGAACAGGGCGAATCCTTCGCCGAAGGCGTGGAGGACAAGGATTTCTCCACACTTCACACACCGGGCAGCCAGGAAGCGGCCTATGCATACCAGGCTTTCTTCCTGCCTGCTGTGGACGGAATCAGTCAGCCCTATGTGGGCGACACCATGCCTTACTATGAGGATGGCACGTATTATATTTATTACCTCAAGGAGGGTGGCGACAGTTACAACCATTCCATCTATTTGGCCACCACCAGGGACTTTCTCACCTATACGGAATACAACGACCCCATCATCGAATCCAGCCGCGGCGGCGGTCAGGACGGCTGGGCTGGTACCGGCTCCATCGTGAAGGTGAAGGATGAATACCTGTTCTTCTATACCGGTCATGCTTCCTCCGATACCTATGAGTATATGGAAAAGGTCATGCTGGCCAGGGGAACCACTCCCACCCAGCTTGAAAAGGTAGAGGACTGGGATATTACCCCACCCGCCGAGATCGGCCAGAAGCGGGATTTCCGCGATCCACAGGCATATTACGACGAGGAAAAGGATACCATCACTCTGACCGTCACGGCCTCCCAGGACGGTGTGGCCCGTATCCTGAAATACACTCTCAGTGGTGATCTTTCCACCATCACCTATGATGGCGTGATTTTCACCAACACTGCAGGCAATTTCTGGAACCTGGAATGCAGCGACACATTTAAGCTGGGCGACAAGTATTACCTCACATATTCTGCCCAGGATGATACCCTCTGGTACGCCATGTCCGACACGCCCTACGGCCCCTACGGAGAAGCCACGCGGCTGGATGGCAAGCTGTTTTATGCCGCCAAGCATGTGGAAAGCCCGGATGGCGCGTTCATGGTAGGCTGGGCACGCCGCAGCGAATCCCCCTCATCCACATCGGAGGTTTCCGGCTGGGCGGGCAACCTGGCTGTGCAGAAGATCGTTCAGAAAGAGAACGGTGAACTGATGCTGGCGCCTGTGGAAAGCATTGTGAATCAATATACCAAGCGCCGTCATCTGAACGTGGAGGAAGACACTGTCACGGTGCAAGCCGGCGCGCGGTTCAACTATACCGATGTGTTTACCGCCTTTGAAAGCTTCCTGCTGAAAGGCAAACTGACCTATACCGGTAAGGGCTGCTTCGGCCTGGCCTTCGACTACAATGGACAGGCGGGGAAGTATAAGCTGATCACGCTTGATCCCACTGCCCAGAAGCTGCAACTGCAGTTTAATGAGGGCAGTACATTGATCACCGAGGCCGGTGTACAACTGGAAGCCGGGAAGGAATATGCCTTCACCTACATCCAGGAGGGCTCTGTAGGCATCTTCTACCTGGACGACGTTTCCCTGACTGTGCGCCTGTACGGTGTCAGCGGCAAGCCCATACGGCTGTATGCGGAAAACAATGTTGTCAACTTCACAGACCTGCGGGAATATACAAAATGAGGGATGATCACATGATGAACCACAGCCTGATCTTTGCGCGAGCCTATGAAAAGGAAGCCGGCGGGAAGATTCCTGCTTCCGACCGTCCTGTTTTTCACCTGACGCCCTGGATAGGCTGGATGAACGACCCCAACGGCTTCTCCTATTATCGCGGGCAGTATCATATGTTCTATCAGTATTATCCCTACGACACCCAATGGAATGCCATGCATTGGGGCCACGCCGTGAGCCATGACCTGCTGCATTGGACCTATTTGCCCGCTGCCCTGGCTCCGGATGCGCCCTACGATTCCTTCGGCTGCTTTTCCGGCAGCGCAATGGAGCTGCCAAACGGTAAGCAATTGCTGCTCTACACCGGCGTACGCCAGGAAGGAGGTGACAAGGGCAAGGAATTCCAGACCCAGTGTGTGGCTGTGGGGGACGGTGTGGATTATCAGAAGTATGCCAAGAATCCCGTGCTGGATACAAAAGACCTGCCCGAAGGTCTGAGTCCCTACGACTTCCGCGATCCCAAAATCTGGCGCAAGCCGGAGGGCGGATATCGCTGCGTGGTAGGTGCGCGCAGGATGGACAAACGGGGCGTGCTGCTGCTCTACGACAGTGACGACGGCTTTGTTTGGCACTTTGAAAGCATACTGGCGGAAAACGACGGGCGCTTCGGCCTCATGTGGGAGTGCCCGGATTTCTTCCCGCTGGACGGAAAACACGTGCTGTTCGTCAGTCCCCAGGATATGCTGCCCGAGGGATTTGAATATCACAACGGCAACGGCACATTGTGTCAGATCGGCGTTTTCGATGAGGAAACCAGGCGCTTTATTCCGGAGCACAACCAGGCTATTGACTACGGCATTGACTTTTACGCGCCGCAGACCATTCTCACCCCGGACGGTCGTCGGGTGATGATAGGCTGGATGCAGAACTGGGACACCTGCAAGAATACGGGCTATGATGACAGAATGTGGTTCGGCCAGATGAGCCTGCCCCGGGAGCTATCCATCCGCAATGGCCGCCTGTATCAGCAGCCCATTCAGGAACTGACGCACTACCGGAGCCATCCGGAGATATACAAAAATGTGCAGATCCGTGATCGCATCACTTTGGATGGCATTCAGGGCCGCAGTGTGGAAATGGATATCCATATCCGGCCTGGGGACCCGGCTGCTCCATACCACAAATTCACCATGCGCTTTGCCCAGGACGATCAGTATTATTCCATTCTCAGCTATCGTCCCCATGAATCACTGCTGAAAATCGACCGGAAATTCTCCGGCTCCCGCCGCGCATACATCCACCAGCGCCGCTGCCAGGTGGAAAATCACCATGGGGAAATCCGTCTGCATGTGATCCTGGATCGGTTCAGCGTGGAAGTCTTCGTCAACGATGGCGAACAGGTCATGACCGCCACGATCCTGACTGATCCTTCTGCCCGGGGCATCTCTTTTGAGGCCGACGGAATCGCCGTGATGGATATTACCAAGTACAGTCTGTTTTCGGAAGAGTGAATGGTCAACTGCCCACCTGCTCCAATCATGCTATGCAATCATATGACGTTGTGGCCCCGGGTCCATGGCTGTTCGATTGGCGCCATGTTCCGTCAGAGCAGGTGATATCCTGTGCTCTCCGCCCATCCCGGCGGCACGCCTTGCAGTTTTCTGGCAGTGCCGAATATGCACGGCCGTAAAACCGCCAGGACTGGCAAAGTAGCGATGACCTGGTTAGCCGGCTGCTGAGCCGGTGCCGGAATGACATCGGCATCCACGCTGTCGAAGCGCCGGACGGGACCTGCTGCCTGCCGGACCCATCTGCCGTATGCCACCGGGACAATGCCGGACCGCGTGACTTCCGCCCATCCGGAAAGGACGCGCCCGCGCCATGTCTGCCTGTGCCTGCTCCCGGGATGCAGTCCGATGCAGGAGAATACCGGAGCTTTCCATAGACTCCCATATGGCAGTATGAAACAAGTTTGTATTCAGCCTTCATCCTCCTGCACAGGATCCCCAAACCCCTGGCGTGACAGTGCGTCTTCAGGGGCATGCGCATGGGCGATGCCGGATGTCTGTTCATATCCGGAGATGTCCGGATGTGTCCCGGAATGTACCTTGACATCCACCCTTAAGGACGAATAGAATACACTCGTTCCGATGTGCCCTGAGAGATCACTGGTCTCCCGGGGTTTTTTCATGCCGGTCAGGAGGTGAGGGACAGAGATGGCGCCGGAGGAAACAACCATGGAAGCCGGATGGAAGGAATGGAAGAGTGAGGAAAACCTTGGCCGGCTGGAGTGCTGGGCACGGGCCGGACTCACGGACCGGATGATTGCCGAGGAGAAGATCGGGATCCCGGAAGGCGGGTTCGAAGCCTGGAAACAGGCATGCCCGGAGATCCGGGACCGGCTGGACCGCGGGAGGGAACTGGCAGACAATGAAGTGGAAAACGCGCTGCTTCGCTCGGCCCGGGGCTATACTGTGACGATCCGGGAGCCGGTGAAGGTCCGCCGCCAGGTCGGGGGCAAGTGCGTGGAGGACTCGATTGAGATGGTGGACAAGACGATCCATGTGCCCGCCAGTGTCCCGGCCCAGATCTTCTGGCTGAAGAACCGCCGGCCGAACCTGTGGAAAGAGCGCCTGGATCCGCGCAGGGATGACCGGACCGTGGAAAAGGTGAACGAGGCCATGCGCGGGTATGATGAGCTGTTCCGCAATCCGGTCCCGGACCGGAAACAGGAGGACATGCAGGACACACCGCTCAGGCTTGTGCACCCTGACACACAGTGAAGCTGACAGGGCGCGCAGGCGGGAAAGGAGACAGAACACGTGCCGATCGCGTATGCACCGCTGACGGAAAGCCAGCAGAACTATATCCGCCGTACCAGACAGGCCTGGCTGAATGTGGCCGAGGGCGGAAAGCGTGCAGGAAAGAACATCATCAACCTCCTGGCCTGGGCCGGGGTCCTGGAAGCGCACCCGGACCGTCTGCACCTGGCAGCCGGGTTTTCCCTGGGCACAGCCAAGATGAACCTGCTGGACTCCAACGGGTTCGGTCTCCGGTACCTGTTCGAGGACCGCTGCCGGATCGGGAAGTACATGGACAAGGAAGCGCTGTATATCCGGACCCGGACCGGTGAAAAGATCATCATCTTTGCCGGGGGCGGGAAAAGCGATGCTGCCGCGGCCATCAAGGGCAACTCCTACGGCACGGCGTACATCACGGAAGCCAATGAATGCCACCAGAGCTTTGTCCAGGAAGTCTTCGACCGTACCCTGGCTTCCTCGGACCGGAAGATCTTCATGGACCTGAACCCGAAACCGCCCAGACACTGGTTCTATACCGAAATCCTGGACCCGCAGATGGAGCGGTGGAAACAGGGTGAGAACCCGGGCTTCAATTACGGACACTTCAATATCTTTTCGAATCAGTCGCTCTCGGATGATAAGATCCGGGAGCTTTTGCGTACCTACGATCCGCACTCAGTCTGGTACCGGTCGGATATCCTGGGTGAGCGCACCGCAAGCGCGGGCCGGATCTATGACGCCTACACCCTGAAGACCGCCGGGATCGGTGCGGAGGAGCTGGCCGGACTGCGCTTCTGTCAGGTCAGCCTGGGCGTGGACGTGGGCGGGACCGATGCCACGGTGGCCACCCTGGCCGGCCTCACAAATGATTACCGGCAGGTCGTGCTCATGGACGGAATGTACCATAAGCAGGGGATCTCCGAGCGCATGGACGAGCGCAGCTATGCGCTGCTCATCGCTTCCTGGCTCCAGCCCTGGACCCGGCGGCTGTCCATGCCCGGGGTCATCTATGTGGACAGTGCCAACAAGCTCTTCCGCCGCGCTCTCGAGCGTGCGGTCACCGAGAGCGGGATCCGCGCCTGGACGATCCGGCCCTTTGATAAATCGGACGGGATCAATGAACGCATTGCCTGGTCCGCCTCGCTCATGCATCAGGGCAGATGGCGCGTGGCGGAACACCTGCGCAAATGGCATGAAGCCTATGACATGGCGGTCTGGGACCCGAACGAGTTTGAGAAGGGCCGCTGGGTGCGCCTGGATGACGGCAGCTGTCCCGTGGACTGCCTGGACAGTGCGGAGTACGCCACGTATGGCTTCCGGCGGCTGACGGACCGGGAAGGCTGAGGAGGGATGGATTCGCATGGAAGACTGTTATACGCCGGAGGAAGCCTTCGGGATCCTGTCCGCGCGAAGACGCCGGTACTACGACAACTGTACGGCCATGTATACCGGTTCCCTGGCCATGCTCAGGAGCACCGGGATCCCGGGCTCGTTCTGGCGCCGGCCGGGCAAGGCGCGGGTGCATGTGCCCATTGCCGCAGACATTGCGGCCACCAGTGCCAACCTGCTCTTCGGTGAGGAACCGCGCTATAAGCTCCTGACCGGGGACGGCAGCGAGGCCGGGGAGGCGAAGGTGCGCAGGCTCCGGGAACTCATAGCCTATTCCGGGCTCAATTCCATCCTCTGCGAAGCCGCCGAGAGTGCGTCCGCGCTCGGGGATGTCTGCCTGAAACTCAACTGGCGCGAGACCGAGCCCTGCCCGGCCGTGCGCGTGGTGCAGGCGGATGATGCGCTGCCGGAATACCGCATGGGCCACCTGCACTGCCTGCACTTCTTTACGGTCCTGACGGAGAACCCGCGCAGGGGCTCCGTGGTCCGGGTCTATGAGCAGTACCTGCCCGGCCGTATCCGTATGCGCGTCTACGCAGGCACCGCGAGTGACCTGGGCAGTGCCATGGATGAAGAAGTGCTCGGTCAGCTCGGCTATGCGCCGGAGATCATTCCGCCGGTGGAGGACATGCTGGCCGTGCATATTCCCAACATGCGCCCGAACCGGCTCATGCAGGGCGAGATGGGCCGCAGTGACGTGGAAGGCCTGCGCTCCCTGTGCGATGCGCTGGATGAGGCGTATTCCTCATGGATGCGCGATATCCGCCTGGCCAAGTCCCGCCTGATCGTGCCCGCCGAGTACCTGCACCGGCGCGGGGCGGACCTGTTCCGGGAAGGCCAGTATACGTATGAGTTTGACGAGGATGTGGAAACGCTTGTGGCGCTGGATATCGACACGAGCATCAGCGGCGCAGCCGGGATCCTGCCCTCCCAGTTCCAGATCCGGACCGAGGAGCACCGGGTGACCTGTGAGCACCTGATCAAGACCATTGTCTCCATGGCCGGGTACTCGCCGCAGTCCTTCGGCATGGAGATCACGGGCCAGGCGGAGAGCGGCACCGCACTGCATGTGCGCGAGCGCAAGAGCTATAACACCCGCGGTAAGAAGGAGAACTACTGGAAGGCACCCCTGGAACAGCTGCTCACGGCCATGATCCGCCTGGACGGTGTGGCCGCTTCCGGCGTGTTTGCCCCGGAGGACCGGGTGAGCGTGATTTTTTCGGACTCTGTGGCCAATGACCTGTCCACCACAGCCAGTGCGGTGCAGATGCTGCGTGCGGGCGGGGTCATGTCCGTGGAGGAAGGCATCTCCACCGTGCACCCGGACTGGTCCGGGGACATGGTGGAAATGGAACTGGAAAAGATCCGCAGAGAGGAGAAGACGCATGGAACAGAATGAACGCATGGAGACAGGTCTTCCGGAAAGCCTGAATGACGGCATCCGGCTGAAGAGGGAGGACGCCATGGCCCTGCAGGGACTGTGCACGGCCATGGAGACCGCGGACGCGCATTACAAGGGCTGCCAGTCCGCGCTCTACCGCAGGTTTGTCATGAGTATCCTTTCATCCGGCAATGTCCGGACCGCACTCAGGCACCTGCAGGAGGGTCTGAACGGATAAACATGCAGTTCCGGGGCACAGGCCCCGCATGCGGAAGGGTGCAAGACCGCCGTTTGGGTGCAGGGGCAGGCCCTGCCTTCCGCACACAGACACGGACTGCGCATGCAGCCCGGGAACACCGAAGGGACAGCTGCCCCTGCCGGGCCGGAACCGGATGCCTCTGCTGGGGGATGAACCAGCCTAAAAAGATCGGGGCGGACGCGGATGGCGGGGCCGGGGCAGCGGAAAGGAGCAGGAATGGATATTCAGGAGCTCAGGGACACCCTGGGCGATGCGCTGTATGCACAGGTGTCCGAAAAGGTGGCAGGTCTGGACGGTCTGCGCCTGGTGGATACCCGCTCCGGGGACTGGATCCCCAGAGCGCGATTTGATGAGGAGCGCAAAGCAGCCCGGGAGAGCCAGGCCGCACTGGAGGAGATGCGCGGGAAACTCGAGGAAGCGGACACACGCTTTGAGGAGACCGGCCGCAAGCACCAGGGCCAGATGGACAAGCTCAAGGGCACGCTCCGGGAGCGCGAGGACCGGATCCAGAGCCTGAGCGGGGATATGGAAACCATGCAGCATACCCTGGAAAGCCTGCAGGGGGATCTTAAGGAGCGCGACGGTGTCATTGCCTCCCTGAACCGGGAGGTGGCGGAGAAGGATGCGGGCATCCAGAGCCTGAGAAAGGAACAGAAAGTGCGTTCCCTGGTCTCCGCCTCGGGCGCACGGGAGCAGGATGTGGTGTTCCGGCTCCTGGACATGAACCGCATCCGGCAGGAAGCGGACGGCAGTCTTTCGGGGGTGCAGGAACAGCTGGACGCGCTGAAAAAGCAGTCCGCCTACCTCTTCGGGCCGGCATACTCGCCAAGGGGCGGGTTTGAAGGCGGCCGGGAAACGCCGGACAGTCCGGGCCCGTCCTCCAGGGATGTGAACTCGGCGATCCGCGCGGCGTTCGGCCGCTGACCGTAACGACGTATCTGCACAGGCGGCTGAGGCCGCAGAAAGGATGGAATCAT
>ONWQ01000053.1 GCA_900321565.1 uncultured Eubacteriales bacterium | reverse complement strand
GGCAGGCCGTTGATAGACCGGATCACAACCGTAGGCGGCATGGTCAATAATCCGGGCAATTACAGGGTACGGATCGGTACACCGGTCTCCCTGCTTCTGGATGCATGTGGCGGCCTGCAGGCAGGCGTTAAGAAAATTCTGAGCGGCGGCCCGATGATGGGTATGGCCATCAATGATCTCGAAATTCCGGTGACCAAGGGCACAAGCGGAATTCTGGCTTTGGGTGATGAATCACTGGAACCGGAAGAGAGTGCATGTATCCGTTGCGGCAGATGTATGCGGGCATGCCCGATGAAACTTCCGCCCTATATGATGGATGCCTGCATTCGCCACGAACGGTATGAGGACGCTGAGAAACACGGCGTGATGAATTGTATTGAATGCGGTGCCTGCACCTTTGTATGCCCGGCCAAGCGTATGCTGACTCAGTCGTTCCGGACTGGCAAAAAGGTGATCAACAGCAGACGGAAGCAGGCTGCAGAACGTCAGGCTGCAGAAAAGGCTGCCATGGAAGCTGCAAAGGCTGCTGAGCAGGCGAAAGAGAAGAAGGAGGAATGAAACCATGCAGAAGAAACTGATAATCACTTCTTCCCCGCATCTTCGCGATCGTGCCAGTACACAGCGGATTATGCAGGAAGTATGTCTTGCACTGGCACCAGCCGGAATTGCTTCAGTCATCCTGTTCGGCACAAACGCTCTGAAACTGATTGCAGTCTCTGTGATCACATGTGTGCTCTGTGAGTTCCTTTATCAGAAACTGACAGGTCGCAAGGTAACCGTCAGCGACTGGAGTGCTGTAGTCACTGGTCTTCTTCTGGCTTACAACCTGCCGTCATCTGCACCGATCTGGATGCCTGTTGTCGGTGGTGTGATCGCAATTCTGCTTGTCAAGCAGTGCTTTGGCGGTATCGGCAGTAATTTCCTGAACCCCGCACTGGCTGCACGTGCTGTGCTGTTTGTTTCCTGGGGTTCCATTATGGGTACGTATCCGGATCCGGTAGTTGTGGATACGGTTTCATCCGCAACACCTCTTTCACTCATAGCAGGCGGCACGGAAGTCAATATTATGGATCTGCTGCTTGGTAAGATTCCGGGCGTTCTGGGTGAAACCTGCAAGATTGCGATTCTTCTGGGTGGGCTCTACCTGATCATCCGTGGGATTATTGACTGGAAGATTCCGGTATGCATTCTTGGAACGACTTTTGTATGCTATCTGCTCAAGGATGGTGCTCAGATTGCTCTGGCTGAAATCCTTTCCGGTGGTCTGATGCTGGGTGCCTTCTTCATGGCTACGGATTATGTGACCAGTCCGGTCAGTAATCTTGGCCGTATTCTCATGGGAATTGGTTGCGGATTGCTGATTTTTGTCATCCGTGCATTTGCGAATTATCCGGAAGGCTGCTCTTTTGCCATTCTTTTCATGAATGTACTGACACCGATCATTGACCGCTTCACAGAGCCGAAATTCTTTGGGGAGGTGAAGAAGAATGGCTAAAGCAAATAAGGACACGTTTCTGAGTGCATTCCTCAATGGCCTCTGGAGAGAGAATCCGACCTTTGTACTGATGCTGGGTATGTGTCCGACCCTGGGCATCACAACGGCAGCCATCAATGGCGTAGGTATGGGTCTGGCAACTACCTTTGTTCTGATGTTCTCCAACCTGTTCATTTCACTCCTGCGGAATATTATCCCTGACAAAGTTCGAATTCCTGCCTACATTATCGTTATTGCTTCCTTTGTTACCGTGATTGACCTGGTCATGCAGGCCTTTCTCCCGGACCTGAGGAGTGCTCTGGGAACTTACATTCCGCTGATTGTTGTGAACTGTATTATCTTTGCACGTGCTGAGTCTTATGCCGCAAAGAACCCGCCGGTGCCTTCATTCGGAGATGGCCTGGGTATGGGTCTCGGGTTTACATGCGCCATTACATTCCTGGCCTGCATCCGTGAACTGTTCGGGTCCGGGTCTGTGTTTGGTTTCCAGCTGATGCCGGAAAGCTATCAGCCCATGGCAATCATGAATCAGGTTGCAGGCGGCTTTATCACGCTGGGACTTCTTCTGGCAGTGGTGAACACGCTGAAAACAGCTATGGATAAGAAAAAGAAGGTAAAGGAGGCACGTGCATGAACATTTATCTGAGCATGCTGATCGGATACCTTCTGGTCAACAACTATGTCATGTGCCAGTTCTTTGGCATCTGCCCCTTCCTGGGTGTATCCAAGAAGTTTGATACAGCCCTCGGCATGGGTATGGCTGTGACATTTGTTATTACACTGGCTTCCTTTATTACCTGGTTCGTGCAGTATTATCTTCTTACCCCATTCCATCTTGAGTATCTTCAGACGATTGCATTCATACTGGTAATCGCTGTATTGGTTCAGGTTGTGGAGAATGCACTGAAAAAACTGTCCTTTTCGCTGTATCAGGCTCTGGGCGTATACCTGCCCCTGATTACAACGAACTGCGTTGTTCTGGCTGTG
>ONWQ01000038.1 GCA_900321565.1 uncultured Eubacteriales bacterium | reverse complement strand
TATACCGCGTACCGTGTTCAGCAAACAGAATCTGAAATTCTATTCCTGAAGATATCTTCTTGCATCACGAATAAAGCTGGCAATAATCAGTACAATCACCATTCCGATCGGAAACGCTGCAATAATACTCACTGTCTGCAGATTATTCATGCTCCCTTCCGAGAAAATCAGTGCAATCGGAAGCATAATCAGCATAAGAGCCCAGAACAGACGCATCTTCTTACTGGCTTCTTCACCTTCCCGGATTTCCTTGTAGCTGTACTGAGATGCAACCATCGTAATACTGTCAAAGCTGGTTGCATAAAACGCAATCATGGCAAAGACCAGCACGATCAGGAAAACCTGATATGCCGGAAGATGGGAAAGAATTGCAAGGACCGTCTGATACAGATCACCACAGGTTTCATAGAAAGCCACAGCATCAAAACGCCCGAACATTTTCAGGCCAAGGCCATAATTTCCCAGTATGATAAATGAAATCAATGTACTCGACAGGCCAAAAACATAAGTTCCCAGTATCACCTGCTTTACAGTTCTGCCTCTGCTGATGGAGCCCATGAAGAACGGAGAGGCGACACACCATACAAGCCAGTATGCCCAGTAGAAGATTGTCCAGTTCTGCGGAAACGATGACGTTCTCAGTGCATCAGTCCATGTTGACAGTCCGATAAAGTTCTGCACCATATTTCCCAGTGCAGTAAACCCGGTCTCAATAATATATCGCGTTTCACCGCCAAAAATGAGCACATAAATCAGCAGAGCACCGAACAGATACATGCAGGCGTTCGCCAGCCAGGAGATTCCCTTGATTCCCTTGAGCACCGCATATGTGTAAACCAGGCATATCAGCAGCAGAATCCCGATCGTCAGGAACTTGGAAGAAGCAATCCCGAATAAGTGTGTCAGAGCTGCTGAGAGAAGCGGGGTTGCAACGGAAAATGTCGTCGCCGTGCCAGCAATCAGCGCCACCACAGCCAGAACATCGATCAGTTTTCCCAGAATACCATCTGTTCTTTTTCCGAGTATGGCCCGGCATGCTTCCGAATACTTCTGTTTATGAACACCCCGGACATGCAGCATAAAGCCAAAGCACGCAGCAAGGGTCGCATAAAAGCTCCACACAATCGGACCCCAGTGAAACAGCGGATACGTACTGGCCCAGTCCTGGATTGATCCCAGTTCAGCAATATGCGGCTCCTGGGCATAGTATATCCACTCACACATGGAATAAAACAGAATGTCTGCAGCAATTCCGCATGTGAAAACCATAGCCCCCCAGCTCCAGAAGCTGTACTTTGGCTTCTCATTTTTATTCCCGAGGGTAATCTTTCCAATATCTGAGAACGCAATCCAGAGAGAAACCGCAAAGATCCCAAGGGCAATCAGCAGATAGTATGTTCCAAAAGAGTCTTCCAGAAAATGCCGGATGGAAGAGAGTGCATGTGTCGATCCGGGCGGATCCGCAATAAAGAAGACACACAGCAGCAGTACTGCGATAAAAGGTACGAATGTAGTTGAAGGATCCAGAACACGTTTCGAATTCGGCTGGTTCCGCATATCAGTTATTTTCCCCTTTCATTCCGGCTTTTCCATGCTCTTGTAAACAGCATAAGTCGGGTCCATAGCAATCAGTTCATCAAGGCTGTCAATTTCCACCACGTCGCCCTGATTCATAGGATAGATTCCCAGCTGATACTCAGAAGGATGACAGAAAAGTGCCACATCATCCCAATAAATCTGATCATTCTTTTTGGCTTCAAACTCTTCCTCCAGATGCCCGCGCAACCGTCGGCCATCTTCGGCATTCCATCTGGATATGCTGTATAGCTGCCAGCCATGCGCGCCTCCTGTCCGGGAACAGCTCTGCACAATTCCATTCTTCACATCCAGAAGCCACTCGCTCGTCTGTACGTCAGTCCACACTGCCTGATATCCGCTCCGTTCAAATGTACGGGACAGAATATGCTCATTATGGATAACCTGGTCTCCATCCAGAATGATGGCATTCTCAAGATATTCTCTGGCCATATACAGTGACGAGATGTTATTCGTCGTATTCCAGTACGGATTCTCAATAAGCCGAACCCCCGGGTATTCTTTCTCAAGGCAGGCAAACTGATCCGCCAGATACCCCACAACCACGCGGATGTCATCAATCCCATTATGATGAAGTCCCCGGATTACCGTATCAATCATCCGAACTCCATTCACACGTACCAGTGGTTTCGGCGTCATTTCGGTGACCGGGTGCATACGCACCCCCTTCCCCGCAGCCATGATCACCGCACGCTGTACTTCATTCATGAGAGCACCTCTGTTACTTTCATTTCCCGCTGTGCGAGACGCATATAATCCTTGGCATACCTGTACTGTTTCAGCGCATATTCTCCAAATTCCACCCCGAGGAAACGCTTAAGTTCGCACCAGTTACTCCAGAGCATTCCGCACACTGCAATATAGCAGTAAATCTTGATCCGAATCTCCCTGGGGCACTTTCCTTCATAATACAAATCAATCAGATGATCGATCTGTTTGCGGTCATAGAGTGCATAGATACAAAACATGGCAATATCCATATCAGGGTCCTGCATTCCCGCATACTCCCAGTCTGTCAGTTGCAGGAGTTCCCCGCCTTTGCCATCGGGATAGAAAAGAAAGTTATCACACACAGAATCAATATGGCAAAGATGCCACGAACGGATATGGGCATCTATGAAAGGTCTGAGTGCGTAGACGCCCTGTTTCGTCGCTGCATGGTCACGGTAGACGGAGGATTTGCCATTCCAGAAAGACTCATACCGTTCCATTTCCGCAAACGGATCAAATACATGCCGGACAACCAGATTCATGGCATGAAACTCTCTGAGCTTCTTCATGCATCGCGCAATATCTTCCTCTTTCAGAGGGTCACAGTTCCGGACGCCTTCTATATATCTGGTGATCTTGTACCCATTGTCCGGATTTAGATAAATGCACGAATCGCAGAGTCCCTTTCCCTCAATCGTACGATAGACTTCTGCCTCCTGGTAGCGGTTAATCATCTTGTCTGATCCTTCTCCGGGAATCCGCATGATATAACGTTGTCCGCCGCAGGAAAACAGGAAAGACCGATTGGTCATCCCTTTTTTCAGGACCTCAATCCCCGTGATCGAATGATTCACCGTATGCAAAGCAGCTGCAATGGTATCCATCGCATCGGATTTCAGTTGGGCTGCACCTTCATCCACCTCGCGCAGTTGCTCATACGTATTGATTTCAACAGCATCCGATGCAGGAAACACTCTGCCCCATATTCTGTATTTGCCCTTTTCTTCCAGCGCGCTTTCCCAGAACAAGCCGGCATAACGTACGTCAGAGCGCATTTCCATAAGTCTTGCGCTGATCTGACTGCTTTCCTCCCCGGTCAGATATGCCAGACCAATCATGCCATTGCCGGCCTCATGCTCGTCCACACTAACCAGTTCATGTTTTCTGTTCAGCCTGACAGAAGATTCCCGGGTCATCCGGTCATTGATCATGTACCATGAGTACAGTTCGTCTTTTCGAAACGGATTCTTCAGAAAATACAGATCACTCGGTATTACATAGCAGTTTTTCAGTTTATCCGCCGCAAGACTGAGAGAATACAAATTGTTGGCACGATTATAGAATGGATTTACACACAGCTCCACTCCATAGGAATCCATCAGGTACTCAAAGCATTCCTTCATGAATCCCACCACAACGGTGATATCCCGGATCCCGGCTTCCTTAAGCTGACGGATCTGACGTTCTATCAGACGTTCGCCGTGTACTTCAAGCAGCGCCTTGGGCGTTTCCAGGTTAATGGGAACCATCCTCATCCCAAATCCGGCTGCAAGAATAACTGCCCGTTCCGGCATACGATCCGTAAAGAGCGTACAGGCTGCATCGCTAAGCCCTCCGTCAGACCGCAGCATACCCTGCTTTATCAGATTCTGAATACATTTGTTCACCATTCCCAGCGAATACCCGGTTTTTTCTGACAGTACACGCTGATTTGCATCCGGTTTCTTCCGGATTTC
>ONWQ01000003.1 GCA_900321565.1 uncultured Eubacteriales bacterium | reverse complement strand
TCCGTCACATCGGCCAGATGATCCAGGCATACTGCACAGCCCAGTCCCTGTTCCACCATGACGGCCGCATTGAACAGTAGGTTATAGCTTCCGATAATATCCAGCCGGTCCGCATCCCCTCGCAGCCAGGAAGGCAAAGAGTGACTGCCCATGTTCTGCGCGGAAATCAGAAGCGGCACTGAAATCAGATCCTTCGCCTGAAGGGTCTTTTTTGCTGCCAGAGGACAGTCCCGGCGCATCAGCACACCCCACACATCCCTGCCCGGGATCTGCAGGCTCTCGTAGTGGTGAATATCCCCGGGGTCCAGCATGATCCCGAAATCCAGCAGTCCCCTGTCCAGACGTTCCGCAATGGAGTCCGCATTCCCGCTGTACAGGTGATAGTGTACCCCTGGGTGTATTTGCCTCAGCTTCACAGCCAGTGCACCAATGGGACGGATCAATTGCGTTTCTCCGCTTCCGATGTAGATATCCCCGGCGATCTCCTCAGCTGGCTGTGCAAACTCTTCCCGGGTCTTGTCCATCAGGGCAACAATCTCCTGTGCACGCTTGCGCAGCCGCATGCCTTCCTGGGTCAGATGCACGTTCCGGTTTGTGCGCACCAGGAGCTGTACGCCCAGTTCCTCCTCCATATCCCGGATCTGCCGTGACAGTGTCGGCTGGCTGATATACAGCGCTTCCGCGGCTCTTGAGAAACTCTCCTCCCGCGCGACCACCAGAAAATAGTTCAGTACCCGGATATCCATGGAACCACCCCCTGAGGGCACTATACAGGATTCTGCTATGCCTGTAAAGCATGGCTGACTATGTTTACAAACAATTAGACATTTCAGCGCCATACCCGTATCATGAAGATGACATCAGGAGGAGATCAGATGGAATGGAATGAGCGTGTGAAACAGAACCTGCAGGACGCCGGATGCGACGAACGGACCATGAAAGCATTCCGGGAATGCTGTGAACAGGAAACCGGAAAAGACACCTGCAATGCCCGGCAGGCCAGTCTGCTTACCGCACACAGGAAAGATCTTCTGGACAGACTGCATCAGGCTCAGTACCGTCTGGACTGCCTGGATTACCTGCTCTTCCAGCTGCGGAACGCATAAGACCGGCCGCCTGAGCGGAGAAAAGGAGAAAAGCCATGCTCAGCTGTACCATCGGAAACCGTACCTTTTCCATTGTGCCCGAAAGCAACCCGACAGCGGAAGCGTTTACATCACTTCTGCCCATGACACTGCATATGACCGAACTGAACGGGAACGAAAAGTATCATACCCTGCTCAGCCCGCTGCCATCCCGGCCCGAACGCATCGGGCATGTGGAAGCCGGTGACCTGATGCTCTTCGGGGACGACTGTGTTGTCCTGTTCTACAAAAGCTTCCGCACACCGTACAGCTACACCCGGATCGGAAGACTCACCGACACAACCGGCCTTATGGAAGCCCTGGGTTCCGGGAATCCGGATGTCATCTTCTCTGCAGAATCCTGACAGAGAATCACCTGGTCAGAAGGTTCCCGGATGGGAACTCTGAATATGATTTTGGAGGGGAAAATCATGAAGAACACTTTAAGGAAACTGACTGCTCTTGGGCTCAGCCTGCTGCTTCTGGGCAGTACCGCAGCTCTGGCAGAACCCACGACGGTAACCGGCACCGCCACCGGCATGGGCGAAGTCCAGGTGGAACTGAAACTGGATGACGGAAAGATTGTGGACGCCACCGTGGACGTCAGCAATGAAACCCCCGGCTATGGTCTGGATCATGCCGAGGACTTTGTGCAGCAGCTGCTGGATACCCAGAGCGCTGAGATCGACGGCGTCTCAGGCTGCACCATCACCACAAACGCTGTGAAAACGGCCGCTGCACAGGCACTGGCACAGGCCGGTATCACAGCCGAAGCCAAGCCCATGGTGCCCGGTGTCTATGTGGGCAGTGCCATGGGAGCCAAGAGCCAGATCAAGGTTGCTGTTGAGGTCAGTGAGGACGCAATCCTGAATGTCTGGCCGCTGGAATGCAATGATACCGCTGTGTTCAGCGAGAATGCCGTCAAAACAGTAAGCCAGGAGATCGTGGACAGACAGTCCCTGGAAGTGGATGTCTATTCCGGTGCAACCCTGACAAGCAATGCCACCATGCTCGCAGCTGCCAAGGCCATGGAGCAGGCCGGTGCTGACACTGTGGCCTGGCGCAAGCCTCTTTCCACCGAAAGAGTCCAGGGAGAAGACGTGGACGTGGATGTTCTGGTCATCGGCGGCGGCACGTCCGGTCTCACTGCTGCCATCTCTGCCAAAACGGACAGTCAGCTGGGACTGACCGACAGTGGCCTGAAAGTCCTTGTGGTCGAGCGCAACAGCTTCGCCGGCGGCGATATGAGCTACTCCGGCGGCTATGTGGCAACACCCTCCGGGAACCCGCTCAGCGCAGCCACCGGTGTGGAACTCTCCCCCGAGGATGTGACCCGGGATATGCTGGCACTGAATCCGGCTGCAAGCGAATTCGCCAGTGAAGTCCTGTCCCTGAAGGTCTGGAGTGCCGGCCCTGCCACCATTACGGGCCTTATGAACCGCGGCTTCCATATGACTGTGGAGGACGCAAAGGTCGTATCCCTCAACGGTCATCCCATGACAGCTGCCTTTACCCAGGATCCCGTGACCGGATACCGCTGCGGCGATGAATGGTGGGATGCCATGACCGGCGCACCCTATGAAGGATCCACCCTGCAGCATGCAGCCGAGGATGCCGGCGTGGAAATCCGCCTGAATACCGAAGCCACCGGACTGATCATTGAAGACAATGTATGCCTCGGTGCCACCGTTCAGGACCGTACCAGCACCTATACGATTCATGCCAGGAAGGTCATTCTTGCCACAGGCTATGCCGGCTGGGACAAGGAATCCGTGGAAATGTTCTATCCGGAACTGTCCAATGTGACCGGTGCCAACAACCCCGGTAACCACTCCGATGCCCAGAAATGGATGGTCGCCATGGGCGGTGAAACCGTGTACTATCCGGAAAGCAATTATATTGTTCCCGTGTACAATCCCGTGCTCCGTGACAACTATGAGTTCGGCTGGATTTTCCAGAAGGGCCACACTGTCTGGGTCAACAGCAAGGCAGAACGCTTCTTTGACGAGAGCAGCATCCTGAACATGGGTCTTACCGACATCGGTGCTCAGCTGTGCAAGCTGGAAGACGGTCAGGCCTGGATGATCTTTGACAGCAACAATACGGACTGTGTGCGCTTTGCCGATGAACTCATCGGCTACGGTGTTGCCTGGAGCGCTTCCTCTGTGGAAGAGCTGGCTGAAAAGACCGGGCTTCCCGCCGACGCGCTCAGAACCACACTGGAAACCTATAATGCCGCATGTGCAAGCGGAAAGGATGAAGCCTTCTCCACACCTGCTGATTTCATGATGCCCGTCAGTGGCGAGACCCTGTATGCCGCCCGGATCGTCCCCGGCTCCACAGCTTCCGTCGCCGTGACGCTCTACTGTGATGATGACATGACCATCACCAAGACACAGGGCGGTCAGCGCATTGAGAACCTCATCGGTGCCGGCGGTGTTGTCGGCAATATGGTTCCTGTCGCAGGCTTTGGTGCCCATGTCTACGAAGCCCTGGCTTCCGGTACCCTGGCCGGTGAAATGGCACGCACTGCACTGATCCAGTAATCGATTTCATTCCCTGTAAAACAGCAGGCACTGCATCCCTCTCAGGAGCAGTGCCTGCTTCTTTTCTCCGGATTGCATGCCTATGAGTTTGCAATCCTTTTTTCTGTTGTGTCAGAAGATTTCGTCCGGCATGATTCCGAAGGGCTTATGTTTTCTTCAGCCCCGGGCAAACCCGCCGAGAAAGCGCAGGCTTTCCCTGGGTGTCCGCTCAAGGGTTTCCCGGTCCACAGCCATCAGGCCAAATGTCATGGCATACCCTTTCTGCCACTCAAAGTTATCCATCAGGCTCCAGTAGCAGTACCCGCGCACAGGGATCCCGTCTTCCAGACAGCGTTCCACACCCTCAAGCGCGCGCCGGATGAATTCCACACGACGACTGTCGTCTGATGTGGCAACCCCGTTCTCCGTGACGATCAGGTCCCCGCGGAAGTCCTCACGGACCCTGCGGATCACATGCTCCAGCGCTTCCGGGTAAAACTCATAGTCCATCTGTGTCAGTTCTGCGCCTTCGGGGCACGGCATCTGGCCCTGGGGCCCATACTGGGTGCGCGTGTAATTCTGTACCCCCAGGAAATCATCCCCTTCAATCCAGGGCAGATAGTGCCGGAATTCCTCGTCCCAGGCTTTGTCGGCAAACGCTTCACCGCCGGGCAGCGCCTGCAGGTCATGCAGTGACAGTGTAAGCCCCACCCGGATATGCGGAGCCACTGCCCGGATCGCTTCCCTGGCGGCCTGGTGTGCGCGCATGACCAGACGGTCGCCCTGTTCCGTACGCGAGGACACAAAGATCTGCGGCTCAGGCATGCCAAACACCTCAGCATTCTCCATGGCGGCAAACTTCATGTTTTCCATCATTTTCCGGAAGTTCATGCCCACCTGAACACTGCCTTCCGCCTGCCCCGCATTCCTGGCGGCCTGTTCTGCCATCAGACGGAAACGCCTGGCAATCGCTGCCAGCTGCAGGCCCATGTTCGCTTCATTGATTGTGCACACGGTCCGCAGCTCATGCCCGAGCTTATCCGCCACATAGCCGGCGTAGCGCCTGAAATCCTCCACCGTGCTTTCCGCTTCCCAGCCGCCCTTGCGGATCAGCCAGACCGGGCTGGTGAAATGCATCAGTGTGACCACGGGTTCGATCCCATGCATCCGGCAGCAGCGGATCACATTCCGGTAATGCTCAATCTCCGCTTCGTCAAACCGGCCTTCCTCCGGTTCAATGCGCGCCCATTCCAGGGAAAACCGGTATGTGTTCAGCCCGGCCTGCGCCATGAGCGCAATGTCTTCCTCATACCGGTGATAGTGATCACAGGCAATCCCGCTGGGCTCGGTAAAGCTTGAATGCGGCATCTGCTCCTGTGCCCAGTAATCACTGTGTATATTGTTTCCTTCCACCTGATGCGCAGCCGTGGCCGCGCCGATCATGAATCCTTTCGGAAAGCCCATGCTCATGCCTCCCCGTCCAGAGCCACACACGGCCCTTCCGTAATCCCGTTTTCATTGAACGTATCCACGCGCACAAAGTACCTGCGGTCCCGGATCAGGGCACCTATGCGTCTGTCCCCGGCATCAAACACCATCTGACTGTGATACAGTGCATCCGGCGCGCTGCCGAAGAGAATATTGTACCCGACCGCATCCGCCTGGGGCCGGATATGGACCAGCATATCTGTATCGCCTGTGCGCTCCGCCGTTAACTGTGCCGTCGCCGGTGCCGGTCCTTCGCCCAGCCCGAATACGCGCAGACCGGACACGCACGGCCGCTGCGCATAGGGCACGGCCATGCAGGAAAGCCGCAGATACCGCGCACGGAATCCTTCCTCACGCACGACCAGTTCATGGGGCAGGTCCGTCTGTGCATCCGATCTGTCCGCCAGTACTGTCCAGCAGTTCCCGTCCGTACTGGTCTCCAGCTTCCACTGTGTCCGCAGCTCATGGGCTTCTATATACCGCGCCTGGCTCCCGCCCCGGATCTCGCCCGGGCAGGGTACATCCACACCATCATCGGCAAAGTTCACCTGCACGGCGTGCACATCATATTCCTGCCCCAGGTCCACCGTAAGCCATTCGTCCCGGCCATTCCCTGCAGCCTGCCACCAGGTGCGCACATTCTCCTCTGTGCTTTTCTCCGCCTCATGCCCCGGTGTCCAGGACGAAGCGCTCGCCTTCTTGCCCGCACTCAGAAGCATCCATTCCGGGTTCTGCCACGGGTCCTGCCTGAGCGCGGATACGCGCATGGGCCAGTCCCCGTAGCGCTGATTGCAGAAGAGTTCGCCTTCCGCGTCAAACCCGGCCGGCCACAGACCGATGCGCCGCTCAAAGTCATGGTTCACACTGATGCGCATGGTGGATGTGTGCCACCAGCTGCCCTGTGTGTCCTGCATGGTGCTGCCGTGCCCGGCGCCGGGCAGGAACCCGCCGGGCTTATAGGAGTACGGATTGTTTTTGGCCAGCGTAAAGGGGCCGAGAGGACTGTCACCCACATACACACCGTCCGAGTAGGTATTGTACTGAGTGCCGCCGCAAGCGTACTGCAGATAATACCGGCCATTGTGCCTCGTCATCCAGGCGCCTTCGATATACGGCCGGCGCGAGAACATGCCCCGGATCAGCGGTTTTACGGAATCCGGTACCTGATCCTCCGTGATGCCCTGCCGCTTATGGAATGCCGCGTATGCCGCATCAATCTCCTCTTCGGTGGCCGGCAGAAGACTGTTGTCTTCCCCGACCCGCTCATACCCGATCTCCAGCGGATGCCCTTCCACCAGCACCCGTTTTTCGCCCTTGGGCTGCATGGTTACCGGGTCCATCTCCACACCCCACAGCGGTGTGATATTGGAGCATCCCCAGTAGAAGTATACGCGCCCGTCATCATCCATGAACAGGTTCGGGTCCCAGAAGGGAAAGCTCCCCGGAATGCGCTCGTACGGCCCGTTCAGGATATCCTTTGTGCGGTAGAAATCGCAGTTTTTCTCACGACTGGACGCACTGAAATACACCCATTCGCCCAGCACACGTACATCCGGAGCATAGTCATACAGCGGCAGTTCCTCCGGCAGGGCGTGGTACTCCCAGTCGGTCAGTGTATCCGAGACCCATACACCCAGTGTCATGGACGCAAAGAGATAATAGCGCCCCTGGAAACAGATCATGGACGGGTCTGCAGCCTCACGGCAGATCTGCATCCGCCCGTGCAGCCGCGGGTCCGCATTGAACTGATACCGGTA
>ONWQ01000002.1 GCA_900321565.1 uncultured Eubacteriales bacterium | reverse complement strand
GGGGCAGCAATCTGGATCAGAAGCATATTCTCTTTTATAACAATCTCTGAGACTTTTCTTCTCCCGCATCGATTAATCAATGGACCAAGCTGCTCATATAAGGCACTTCTGCGAATCAGTTTCGCCAGATGCTGAATATGTTTACGGTGTTTCCGCATACGCAGAAGCATAAACAAACAAAGGCTTAGCGCCAGTATCGTTACTATCAGTAAAACCATCATTCTGCATACTCTCCGTTCATTGAGTCACAAAATCGAAAACCTTCTGCCAATACGTCAGATAACTGCCAGAGAATGACAATTGCTGTCACCCGGTCTGGCTATGATCACTCATTAAACAATCGTAGTTTAGGAATGCTTTTTCGCCGGAACCTGATCACCATAAGCTGTGATAGTTAATGGAAGCACTGAATGCTACTGACCATATAACGATATCAGCCCATAATCTGTTTGGCTTATATCACAAGCTGCCGGGAACAAAACAAAAAGCGCGATCCATCTCACTGCCGACAATCTGAGGATTGTTGAAGTTAGATGGATCGCGCCAAAAGGATGAAACGCTGTGATCTCATCGCATTTCCCAGTCAGCAAGGATTGTTATAATGATCTTCCATACTGTATCTGAAGTCAGTATAGCGAATTAAACAGAGGCACGAATTCAAGTATGGCTCTTCATTTTGAACATGGTCAGGGAATATATGTCTGATCTACTGCGATAACCAGACCACCAGGTGAAAGATAATAATCCAGTTGCCAGCGATGAGAGTCGGCTGTATTGTGAACATAGCGAATCAGCTTACCACCATTTTCCTGGACAAAGATCTTGCCTCTGCCATTGTCATTATAATACAGGCCCCTGTTTCCGGATGGACTTTCCACCTGACCCATATCTCTGAATTTACTGACCACACCGTTCTCTGTGTCGCCAATACCGGTTCCTCGTGGTGCATTAAATGTTGATTGTGTAAAATACAGTTCGCACAGAAACAGCCTGGTCGCGTCCATATAAAAGACCGCATATCCCCATGAATAATAATGCTTGCGACATTCATCACCCAACCCGTCCATGGTGACCATTTCCATGCGCTCGCCTTCCCCGTAAGCTGCCCTGAAATCATCCCATGTCGTTTTGTTCAGAACAATCCCGCTCGCTGTATCCTCAATTGTATAAGACTTTTCTGGCCATGGTCTCTGTTCAACTTTGTATTTTCGCTCCAGTGTATTACTGGCTTTACCATAGCCGTTTACCGCTACCGCATGCAAAGTACTGTTCCCACCGGGTAACAGCACGCCTTCACCGTCATAGATAGGACTATCTGCATCTGGTATTGATCCATCAATAGTATAGTAGATTGTAATGTCCGTATCATCTTTATTCTCATCACCAACGCGAAGATGAACCCGCTGCCGCTTTTGATAAGTTGCCGGCGCAAGCATTGCATAAGGCGTCTGGGGTGAAGGCATGATAATCCGATACACAGCAACCAGTTCATCACTGACCAGTGACCCTCTCACACTTACTGCGCGCATGTTCCAAACGCCTTCATCAAGAAACACGTCCTCAGTAAACAAAGTGCCATCCTCCGGTAGTATGGCTTCTGCATCAAAAGTATAATATATATCATCCTGAGATGCGGAGGTCAGATGAACATACTTTTTTTCTTCATATAAACCAGCTCCCAGACTGGTCACGGGAGGCTCCGGAAGTAATTCATTCCGCTGTCGATTGAAATTACTGTTGCCTGTGCGCTCATAAGCAAGTTTCAGAAGCTCTGCCGCTTCGGCTTCTCTGCCCGTGGATTGAAGAATCCGGACCTCATGCGTATATGCTTCTGAAGCACTGGGGACCACATCAGTATACAAATGAATATAGATTGCTTCCGCATGCTCCAGATCACCAATCGATTCGTAACAGCTTGCCAGCATCAGAACACCGGACACATTGAGGTTTTCTTCCCCATCCTTTTCGACAGCCTTTTCAAAATCAGCGATAGCTCCTTCAATATCACCTGTATCCATACGCTCTTCGCCAACAACCCAGTAAGCATCAGCGGATGCTTCCCGTCCCATTCTTGCCAGGATTCTTTGACCATGTTCGGACCTCTGCAGGAATACAATCGTTCCTACGGATAAAAATGCCAGTAGAACAATCGAGACAAGCAGAACAACCATCCAATTGGTTCTTTTTCCGAGTAATTGATTGTATTTGTGGTGTCTGCGGCTGCCTGAACCTGAAACTAAGGACATGTCTGTATGCGCATAGGTGTCTTCATAGATTTTCCGTTCATTACGTTCCACCTGTGCGGGTGTTTCCTGATGATGAGTTGACTCCTGGACCATATAGTCAGGCTCCGCCGTGGTATCCTCTTCACCTAAAGAGGGATCAATATAGGTTTTGCCAGTTCCCTGTCTTTCATACGCCATAGGAACCGTTTCTTCCGAAGCAGCCTGTCGTGCTTTTTTCCCCTGACGGATCGCCATAACCCCTTCATTTCTGCGATCTGATCTGGGAAGAATTTCACCGCACTTTTCACACACTTCGTCTTCAGCATCTACTAGGTTGCCACAATATGGACAGATCATCATCTCACTACCTTTGTACCGCGTGTGCGATTTTAGTCAGCCCCCTGGAGTGCTTCATACTCAGGGTCTCCCTCAAAGTCGCGTTCTGGTGCCACTCCTCCAAGAACTTCGATTGCGTTCCTGATTTCGAGATAATCTATATACCCAAGTTCAGGATCATTGCAAGCTTCCATGAGTGCTTTCAATGCACGTTCATCACCAAGTTTCGCAAGATAACCTGCAAACAATGCCCGTCGATCAGTATTCTTGCGAAACATGCGCAATGCCAGTTGGAAAATCGACTCGTTGCCTGGATACTCTGCCAGCACATCCAGTAAGGCCTCCTGGCCTGCTTCATTCGCCTTCGGAAGCACTTCCAGAATAGGCTGAACAACGCTTTTTCCCATGGCCTTCAGCGAGTCAAGTGCATTCTCGGCGAGTTCATCTTCTGCTTCACGATTGATCTGCCATGAAATGTAAAGCATTTTAGGCTGCGAAGAATCCATAGCTCTCAGGACACCGATCGCAGTCATTTTCGCTTCATTATTCGTATTCTCATCCTTCAGAATTGCAATTAATCTCTTCTCGCAGGGCTTCCCGACCGCCTGAATCTGTTCCAGCAGCAGATCAGGGATCGGAATACCTTTCTGCGTATATGTCTCCATCCAATCTACCAAATCCTTGGGATCTTCAAACTGACTGAAATAAGCGCCAGGCGTAATCCCCTGCAACCATGATGCCGGCGTATTCAGAAATTCCATATAAATACGTGGCATATCTTCTTCCATCGCATCAAAGTTCCGGTATTCAGACTGATGATTCCGTGTCCAGTCCGCTACAAAGTCTGCCAGATGCTCATCAAAATTAATACATTCGAACATTCTTATTCTTCCTCCTGACTTTCTGATGCTCCATTCAGAAGTGATCGCAACTCTTCAGTCGTAAAGAAATACTTCTTACGGCAAAAATGGCACCCAAGCTCTGCTCCCTGATCATCATCGATAATAGCCTGAAGATCTTGCTTTCCAATTGCCAGCAGTGCCTTTTCCATGCGTTTTCTCGAACATGTGCAACGGTAATACAGCGGAGTTCGCTCCAGTAGTCGCAGATTCAAGCCCCGAAACCAGTCCTCCGCAAGTTCCTCTTTGGGAGCGGCCAATAGCTCACGGCTGATTTCAGCAAACATTGGACTGCGCAGTTCCAGCTGATCGATGGTTTCGTCACTACAGCCAGGTAACGGCTGAATCAACAGCCCTCCAGCTTTCAGGATCTTTTCTCCACTTGTCAGAACTCCAAGGGCTACCAGAGAAGGTTGCTGCTCACTAACGGTAAAGTATTGTGCAAAATCCATGGCAACTTCACCACTGACCAGCTGGCATTGCCCGACATATGGTTCTCGCAATCCAAGGTCTTTAACAACCGTCATTCTTCCACGGTGTCCAATGCAGCCACCAACGTCGAGTTTGCCATCTTCTCTGAGCGGTAAATCAGCGGTCGGATTGTCTGCACAGCAACGTACTGCGTCATGATCCGCTACAGCTACAACCTTGCCAATCGGACCGTCACCGGCAAACGTTACAGTAACTGACTCGTTTTGGCCTTTCATCATGACGCCCAGCATCAGCGTTCCCGTCATGATTCTTCCCATAGCTGCAGCACAGACCGGAGAAGCCTCATGAATATCTCTTGCCTTCTGAACAAGGGACGTAGTCTCACAGAACATAATTCTGGCTTCTCCGTTCATAATATCCATATGCAGCATTTCATCCAACGCATGTTTTTCCATTATTGTAAGTCCTCCCTGTCCAATGTTCTTCGTGCTGCAATATGCCAGCGTTCCTCATGTTCTGCAGGTTTGGAAAAATGGTTCCCATAAAAGCAAATCTGTTCAAATCCACACATCCCAAGCATTTCAGTAAGCATTTCCATAGAATGTGCTGCCTGTGTTTGTTCTTCATCTATTCGACGATATCGGCCATCATCATCACGAACGAAAAAGCAGAGATGCATATCCAGCAGTTTTTTCCTTTCGTGATACTGATTCTGCCAAAAATATGTAATATTCTCCATATCTTCGCATATCAGACGATTGCCAAGAGTATTCTGCAATTTATAGGGTGTTGATACATCAAAAAAAAGTGCACCGCCTGGTTTTAATGCAGCCCTGGCAGCACTGAAAAAAGCCTGCAGATCCGCTGGCGTCAGAAGATAATTCACACCATCACAGGTAGAAAGAACTGCATCCATTGGCCGGTGCAGTTTAAGTTTACGCATATCCTGACGCACAAAAGGGATCGCAATACCTTCATTTCTCGCTTTCTGTGCTGCAATCCACAGCATGTCCTGGCTCAAATCCACGCCGGTCATGTGGTATCCCATACGACGAAGCGGGATCGTTAATGAGCCGGTTCCACATGCACATTCACAAACATTGCCGTCGCGAATTCCATACAAACGCATGAGCGAAGCATAATACTCCGCCCATGCATTGTAATCCACATCAGACATTAGCTCATCATAAAGTTCTGCAAATTGGGTATACATGAATTGATTTACTCCGCATCCTCTTCATCGTCTTCGTAATCATCATCGTCATCTGCTTCACGAAGACCTCTGTTCACTTTTGCGCCTTCGATTCGACTGTTGATATACTTGTCGAATACTCCATTGGTATAGCTTGCTGTGACAAACCGGCTGAGGGAAAAGCCGATGATCAGGTAATACACAACCAAAATCATATATGCATAAGCAGGCTGCCAGAGAAACGCTGCAAGAAAACCAAGTATGAGCGGTATACAATGTAACACGCGAATCCCAACGCTCATCGGAAGGCGGGCAACAGCAAGCATCAATGCATTTCTGAGTAGATCTTTCATCTTCAGCTGATATGAGACGAGCATCGGATGCATGTAGGTCACAGCCAGAGCCCAGATCAAACCAAGCATGAGAATCAGAACCTGCGGTAGAATCATGATTACATTCGTGCTGGCCATAGTCCCATAGAAGCGCCAACACATATAGACGATAAAAGGTACAATACCCGTAATCGTTGAAATCACCACTGACTGCTTCCAGTTTTCCTTGGCTGCATCTTTAAAATCTGACCAGATGAATGCATGTTCGTCCCTCGACCAGTTCCGCGTCACATAGGCCACTCCAGCAGTGGCTGGTCCGGTGATTGCAATACATGGAATCATCAACAGAAGTGTCATAAAAAGAACGCTCTGAAGCTGTTCCCTTGCTTCAGCCTGTGAAAATACCTGCAAAGTTTCAGGGTCCACCGTCTCTTCGCCCTGCTGTGCATCCGCTGCCTGCATCTCAGCCTGCATCATATAAAGTGACTTTCCGTCTCCGATGTCCGTCGACTGCAAAATGCTCACTGAACTCATAAAGCCAATAGAGAGAACTATGATTAAAGGCAGCCAGACAATAAAATACATCAGATTCAGACGAACCAGAGCAGACAAACGTACACGTAAGGTAGCCAGAAAAAGCTGCCATCTGTTTTCCGGCAGATCATCCGGCGTAAAATCACCTTTACCAGCTTTTCCGTAAAAATAACTGTTCATTAACTTATTAAACATATCAGTTCCTCCTGACTGACTAACCAGCCACTTTATTCACAGTTTTCATTACCAGTCCAGTGGATACTCTTCTACGGCATACTCGAGGCTGCGTCCGTTTGCTTTCAGTGTTGTCAGTACGGCATCTATCGAGGTTTCTTTTGTAAGGACGGTTGGTATGAAATCGTTCCGGTCTTTCCGACTGGAGATGCTGATGGGGATGATTCTGAACCCTTCACTTTGTGCTTCCCCGTTTTTGACACGAAACCTTATCTGAAACACATAGGAAAGCATGTCACTGGGTTTTGAATTTCCGGAAAAGCAGAAGTTACCCAGAGAATAGCATATATAGACACCGTTGTACTTTTCTATCGGATTCATCCGATGGCTGTGATGTCCAAGAACCAGGTCAGCACCACTGTCAACAGCCAGCCGTCCCATTCGAATCTGATTTTTGGTTGGTGCATAGTCCTTTTCATTTCCCCAGTGAAAAGAAACTATTACGATCGGATACTCTGCCTTGGCTTTCTGAATATCTGCCGGTACTTTGTCCCACAGCGAATCATACCGGTCTATACACAGATATGAAAGCATGGCAATCGTTACGCCTTTGGTTGTAAACGTCCCAAGTTCGGTAGAATTGGAATACACTATATTAGCTGATCTGAGCGCTTCTTTGGTATCTTCATAAGCATCTTCACCATGATCCATAATATGGTTGTTTTCCAATGCAACCGCTTCGATTCCATTGTCACTAAGCATTGATACATATGAAGGTGGTGCACTGAACAGAAACTGATTATTCTTCTTACTCTGCGGGACAAAGGTTGAATCTGTCAGCGTACCTTCAAAATTAACAATTGTAAGATCGTCAGCAAGAAAGACATCGCGCATATTTTTCATTGTAAAATTGATGTCTCCATTCTGCCGATCCAGCTCGTCCTGGAAAATGTCTGTCCGTTTGCGGCTATCGCCACCGATTGTAAAGTCGCCTGTAGCAGAAATCGTAATCAGTGTCGATCCATCTGGCTCAAGAGTTTCGTCAGGTATAATCACGGTTTCCTCTTGAGAAGAAAACTGAGTTTCCATATCCGCGCCCCAGTTTTCAAAAACGTCATCCAGCAAGATCTCTTCTTCGTCTTCTATGATCTCAGCGCCCGCCCAGGAAGCAAGCAGAAGAATACACAGAACAAAGCTCAGGAGTACTGGGATATTATATTGCTTCACAAGATTCTCCTTTAGATGCCATTTATGTAAGGAAGCGTGTAAACGCATCCAGTGCAAGGCTCAGTTTATCGATCGCTGTTGCATAGCTGCAGCGTATAAACCCTTCACCGGATTCTCCGAATGCCGTCCCCGGTACACATGCAACATGTTCACGAATCAGAAGCTGCTGACAAAAAGTTTCAGAGTCCATTCCGGTAGACCGTATACACGGGAAAACATAGAACGCTCCCATGGGCTCGAAACACTGCAGCCCCATCTGACGGAATCCATCCACCAGCAGGCGTCTTCTCCTATCGTAACTCTCACGCATTTTCCGGACGTCTTCGTAATCCTTTTCTCTGCCTTCTCGTAGTGCTTCAAGAGCAGCCACCTGCCCCATGCGTGGTGAGCACAAAATCGCATACTGATGAATCTTGTTGATTTCACTGATGATAGGTGCAGGACCACACACATAGCCAACACGCCATCCTGTCATTGCAAAGGATTTACTGAGCCCATTGATCGTCATGGTACGTTCCCACATGCCTGGCAGGCTGGCAATACTGACATGCTGCAGATCCCCATAGGTCAGCTCTGCATAGATTTCGTCACTGATCACCATGAGATCATGTGCCTTGATGATTTCAGATAATTTCATCAAATCATCCCGCTGCATGATTCCTCCGGTGGGATTGTTGGGGTATGGAAGAATGAGAAATTTCGTTTTGGATGTAATCGCTGCTTCAACTGCATCCGGCATCAGACGAAAACCATCTTTCTCCTGCGTGACAACCGGAACAGGAACCCCCAGCGCAAACCGGACACTTGGGCAGTAACTGACATAGCTGGGGTCAGGTATCAGCACTTCATCACCAGGCGAAATCATAGCACGCAGAGTGGTGTCAATAGCTTCACTGGCACCAACTGTCACGACGATCTCCGTATCCGGATTATAAACTGTATGAAACCTGGTAGAAAGATAAAACGCAATCTCCTCTCTCAGTTCGGGGAGCCCACGGTTCGCAGTATACTGCGTTCCACCATCCAGAATTGAATTCACTGCAGCATCACGAATATGATATGGCGTAACAAAGTCCGGTTCACCCACGCCCAGTGAAATCGTATCCTTCATTGTGGAAGCAAGGTCAAAAAAGCGACGGATTCCACTCGGGGGGACACTGGATACATGTGGATTGAGATAGTTCTGATAATTCATGGAGAAACCACCAGCCTGTGATCCTGCTTTTCATCTTCAAAGATTACGCCATCTTCTTTATAGCGTTTCAGTACGAAACTGGTGGCAGTGCCCGTAACCATTTCCAGTGTGGAAAGTTTTTGGCTCACAAAAAAAGCAAGGTTCTTCAATGTCGGTGCCTCGACCAAAACGAGCAGGTCATAAGAACCGCTCATTAAATACACGCTCTTTACTTCATCAAAACGATAGATTCTGCGCGCAACCGCGTCAAATCCCATATCTCTTTGTGGAGTAACACGAACCTCGATCATTGCCTCCACACGCTCTTTTTCTGTGCGATCCCAGTTAATGGTTGGAGCATACCGAAGAATTACATGTTGCTTTTCCAGCCCGTCGATTGTTTCCGCAACTTCGCTCAGTGTTACACCGGTCATTACTGCGATCTTTTCCAGTGGAATACGGCAATCTTCCTGAAGAATATCCAACAGTTTTTCTTCAAGTCTTGTCATTGTTGATCGTTTCCCTTCTCAATGGTAATCTGTCGATTACGCTGCTATTTCTTTCCTTAAAGGTAAGTAACAACAGTTGAAATGTATTTTACAACAGGGCATCATCACATGCAAGCCTTACCTTGTGCATTTGGCTTACACTAATGTCTATCCAGCCTTTTCAAAACAATGTTCTTATGATATGATTAGAATTCAGAACCAATCTGTCTGGAGGTGAATCATATGCCGAAATGGTTTGCACGTCTGTTCGCTGTGATTATGATTCTGGCATGCATTGCTACGGCATACTATGCCTATCGGCATGAAAAGCTTTCCTATGCTGTGGAAGATGCCAGGGTTTCCCTCGAAACCAGTCGTGCACGAGAAAACAAGCAGGAATTTGAATATAATCAGATTACTGAAGCTATTCCTGAAAAAGAGCGGGAACTTGAGCTGCTTCTTCCCCAGAGCCAGGCAGCGCTTGCTACCCTTACAGATCTGAGAGCGACTAGAGATCAGCTCCGTGAAGAATATAATACACTTCAGGAAACACTGGCAATTTCTGATGAGGAATCTACTCGCTTACAAAATGATTTCACCGTTCGTATGCAAAACCTGGAAGCAGAAATCATCCATGTGGAAGAGGATCTGAACCGCGCACTCAGACTGCTCGTGGAAAGTACACCAGCTTCCGCGCCTAGTATTCCTTAAGAAAGGGGGCCAGAACTATGTCGGAAGAGAAAAAAGTATCCACAGAACTAAGCACTGTATCGAACAGCAACAAAAATGAACCGGAAAAACCAAAAAATCGAAAGCTGATGATTGGTCTTGGTGTCATCATCATGCTGATTGCAATAGCACTCGTCATTGGCATCTTTCTGCGCAACCATGCTATTCAGGAAGAAATCCGTCAGCTGACTGATGATCTCAATGCCAGTCAGACCCGTTGGCAGACCATTGCTGAAGACAAAGAAAACCTTCAGGAAGAACTGAATACTCTTGATGGAAATATACGTGAAGCCAAGCTCACATTACTTGAGACAGAGAACAAATCCGCCGATCTTAAGGAACAGATTGCAAGCCTTACTGATCTGAATGCAGCTTTAAGTGAGCAGCTTGAATTAACAGATCAGAAAAACAGTATGCTTCGTGCGTCAATGGATGAACTGGAAAGTAAAGCAAAGATGCTAAGCAATGCATCGGCCGTACTTACTGATCAGATGGAAAAACGTAATGGTGCAACAACCGGTGGGTTGTGGGCAGGGTTGTCGGCTGCTCGATTGTCCATGTTGGACGTATGGAAATTTGAATTATCTGCACTGAAAGAAGAGCGTGAGAGTATTCAGAACATATTAGCAGCGATGCCGCAGGAAGGTTTTGAAACACGAGCAGGCACATTGAATGACCGTCTGTATGATATAGAACAGCAGATTAACGATCTTGAAAAGCAAATACTGCAGTATGATACACAAGTTGATTAAACTACATTTGAGGCAGACAAAACCATGTCTGCCCTTTTCAATACAAAAAGAAAACTCAAAAAATGCAGTATGTAAAGCAGGAATCACGGACAACATTCACGAAAAATAACTGCTCGTAACAGACAAACCCAGCCGGAATGTGACACCCCAGTTCAGAAAGGAACAGATCATGAAGCAATATCAAGAAATGACTTCCGAAGAATTGTCCCAGGAACTCGCAGCTCTAAAGGTGCAATACAAGAAATACCAAGCCCTAGGTTTATCACTTGATATGAGTCGGGGGAAGCCCTGTCAAGAACAGCTTGATCTATCCATGGGAATGATGGATGTCCTCGACTCGGCTTCCGATCTGACCTGTGAAGATGGCACAGACTGCAGGAATTATGGCCAGCTTACCGGCATACAGGAGGCTCGTGAATTGCTGGGCGATATGATGGAAAACAATCCTAAGGACATCATCATTTATGGAAACTCTTCCCTGAATGTTATGTTTGATACAATCAGTCGTGCCTGGACTCACGGCGTCATGGGAAACACCCCATGGTGCAAACTCCCTGAAGTAAAATTTCTCTGCCCCGTCCCCGGCTATGATCGGCATTTTGCAATTACAGAATTCTTCGGTATTGAAATGATTCCTGTACCAATGACGCCAACAGGACCAGATATGGACATGGTTGAAACACTGGTTCATGAGGATTCAGCAATCAAAGGGATATGGTGTGTTCCAAAGTATTCCAATCCTCAGGGAATATCTTATTCTGATGAGACAGTACGTCGATTTGCCAGGCTGCAACCTGCTGCACCTGATTTCCGTATTTTCTGGGATAATGCATATGGAATGCATCACCTCTATGATCATAAGCAGGATTATCTGATTGAAATTCTTGCTGAATGCAAGAGAGCTGGGAATCCCGATCTTGTCTACAAGTTTTCATCAACTTCCAAGATAACTTTTCCCGGGAGCGGTATTGCAGCAGTTGCAACCAGTCCCAATAATATGGAAGATTTTATTTCTTACCTGCGCAAGCAGACCATAGGGCATGATAAAGTGAATCAACTGCGTCACGTTCGTTTCTTTGGGGATATACATGGAATTGTTGAACATATGCGCAAGCATGCAGAAATTATCCGTCCGAAATTCGAAACAGTAGAGAATATCCTCGAGCGTGATCTTAATGGACTAGGTGTAGGCAACTGGACTACGCCGTTGGGAGGATATTTCATTATGTTTGACTCGTTACCCGGTTGCGCGAAAGATATCGTAGCACGTGCTAAGAAAGCCGGTGTTACTATGACCAACGCGGGGGCAACATGGCCATATGGAAAAGATCCTCAGGATTCGAATATTCGAATCGCGCCAACCTACCCCAGCCTTCAGGACCTCACTACTGCCATGGAAATCTTCAGTCTGTGTGTACGCATTTCAAGCTGTAAGAAGATTCTGGCAGATCGAGCATCATAATAAATAGAAGCCGGATTTCCGGCTTTTTTTATGCAAAAAAGGAGTCCAATTATCATCGGACTCCTGTGCGCAGAGTCAGGGATTCGAACCCTGGGACGGTTTCGGCCGTCACACGATTTCCAGTCGTGCGCCTTCGACCACTCAGCCAACTCTGCACATCTGCCTTACGGGCAACGATGCTATTGTACATGCTAATTTCTATTCTGTCAAGGTGTTTTTTAATTGAAGGTAATCGGTTATAGCAAGAAATGGAAAGTACTCACCGAATTTCATAAAGAATTTCAAGCTGAGTACCTTCCGCATCGTCCCCTTAATTGGACATAGAATATACATATTTATTCAAAACCCAAGCGAATCATTTACCAAGATTACGTGAATTCTCCCCTTATGCTTAGAATATCTTGTAATCAGAAACTGACAACAGATTGTGTCCGGTGATTTACAGTCGAAACATGTTCCGGTTTTTGCACAAGGCGTTGATAATCCAAATCTCTGTGCATTAGCTGGTGCAGCAACGTTTCTTGCACGCTTCATGGCACTGTCCAGGTCTTTACAAACCTTGTTCATGCCTACAATCATGATAACATGTTTAGGTCCTTGCGCTATCGCTGAAACACGGTTGGCATTCCCGTCAATGTTTACCAGTATTCCATCTTCGGTAAGAGCATTCGCACTGGACAGATAATAATCCGCGTCATAAGCCTCCAGCATCGCCGCACGCTTATCCTCAAATGCATCTCTGTCAATGAAATGATACTGTTCAGTTTTTAGCGAGGATACCAGTCCTATTTCATGCACGCTCATGCCGCCGCCCATGGTCACAGAACTATGCAAAGGGATCAGATCCAAAGCCAGTTGAAGCGCCTCTTCTTTGTCCTTTGCATAGTAGCCGGACATGTTCCTTGATTCCAATCCACGTATGACGGTCTGTGCAAGGAGTTCATTACGGCGAAACAGGTTCTCGTTCATCACTATCATTCCTCCATAAACGTTCTATTCATTGTTAGGTGCATTTTCTTTGGATTCATTCTGTCCATCTTTGACCTCTTTGTGCAGTAATAATGTAAGTAGAATATGGATTACAACCCCAATGCCTAGAACTCCAAGTTCTTTCCAGTCATGCGCCAATACAATGTGCAGTACTTCAGCGCCAAGCATGAATTCCAAAGCAAGTGCAAGACCGTGCGCAAGACTGACCCCTACGTGTTTTTCTTTCCGGACGTACGCAATCGTGCATTTTGCAGCGCTGAGCATTAGAATCAGAATTCCGACCAGCTGCACCATAGGTATGCATACCTCTGCAATAGATGATACAGCAGACTGTAAGATATGTGCCAAAGATTCCATGAGACT
>ONWQ01000028.1 GCA_900321565.1 uncultured Eubacteriales bacterium | reverse complement strand
TGTCTACTAACACATTCTTGAAGAAAAAGGGCTGAAAAAGCCTGATTTACTGGGGTTTCCGTCACCAGGAGCAAGTTCCGCTCCTCGTGATGGGACCCCTCTTTTTATGTTCGCGGGAACTGGTCAAGAGGCAGGGTTGTGGCTACAATTTTACTATTTGGGGTAGGTCGAGACTATGTGTTTACTGATGGTCACGGCTGACCTCAGCATGGGCTAATTACGATATCTGAAATCTGAATATGTATGATGATGCAGAAACTGCACCTTTGAAAACTTCATACATTTCAATGTATGACCAGACAATCAGGCGCGGGTTTATTATGGGGTTGCATCATCTATGTATATAGAGCACATTTGAATACATACACATGTGATTATGCCTGTGAAAGTTTACAGTCCCTTTTCTTCAGCGGTATATACCCGATGTCAGTCAGCCTCCACATGATTCTGTTTTTCCTTTGCCAGCGCTTTTTTCTTCTCTTCCTGCATTATCGGCCACCATTCTGTAAAAGCCAGAATAAAAGGAACACCTAATCCTATCACGCCCATGCACAAACAATTGACAAATTCTTTCTTAGCTTCTTCATACTTTTTACTATACATGATCTCACTCCTCCATGGTTTAAAGCACCCGATGCATCATACCAAACTCCGCCGCTAATTTTCCGGAAAGAAAGTGCATTCGACCAGAAGCAAGAAAATACATGGTATAATATATAAACGAGGAGGACACTTTATGGATAAAGCACGCGCAAAACAACACTTGCGTGATTTTTTATTGTTTATTCTCAGTATGGCATCGGCTCTTGTGGTATCTATGATACTGGCCCAGATAAACAATGATAACAATCCCTTTGCTATGGCAATATTTATCCTGGCTGTAGCAGTACTCGCCCGGCTAACAGACGGTTATTTTTGGGGTATTGTCGCATCAATCTGTGGCACGTTCTGCGTAAACTACTTTTTCTCGTACCCTTTCTGGTCCTTTGATATTACATATCCCGGTTACCCGCTGACTATTGTGGTTATGCTGATTGTCAGCATTCTGATCAGTGCCCTGACCACACAGATTAAGAAGCAGGAACAACTGCGACTTGAAATGGACAGAGAAAAAATGTATTCCAATCTGCTCAGAGCCATCTCCCATGATATCCGGACTCCTCTTGCTTCCATACTGGGTGCCAGTTCTGCCCTGCAGGAACAGCAACTCAGTCCGAATGACCAGGCTTCCCTGATTACCAGTATCCACAAAGATGCTCAATGGCTGGTCCGGGTAACGGAAAACCTTCTGTCTATAACCCGATTTTCAGGTAATGAGGTAGCACTGAAAAAGGAAGACGAAGTACTGGAGGAAATCATAGGCAGTGCAATCCTCAAGTTTCACCGTACCGTGAACTCACTGCCCGTAAACTTGGATACACCTGAAGCAATCCTTGTTGTTCCTGTGGACGGAATGCTGCTGGAACAGGTATTGATCAATCTGTTTGATAATGTAAGCGCTCATGCAGAGGGTGCTACTCAGATCTGGCTGCATGTGATTCCCAAGGATGACAGAGTGATCATTTCTGTGGAAAACAATGGGAAAGGCATTCCTGACGCTCAACTTCCTCACATTCTGGAGGGAACCATTCATCAAAGCGACCGTGGGCATTCCGATACACGTCGAAACATGGGAATTGGTTTATCCGTATGCCGTTCTATCATCCGTGCTCACGGTGGAGAGTTGACTGCAGGCAAAAGCCGACATGGCGGAGCTGCATTCAGTTTTTATCTTCCCTGTAAGGAGAATGCTTATGGCAACATGCCTGCACAACAAAATTCTGATCATTGAAGATGATCAGGGCATCTCTAATTTTCTGAAAACCACCGTCACAGCAGCTGGATATGACACCATCATAGCCGGGGATGGAAAAACAGCCCTGCAGATGGTAACCTCACATTGTCCTGACTGCATTTTACTGGACCTGGGATTGCCGGACATGGATGGCAGTACTATCATCCAAAGCGTCCGTTCCTGGACACATACGCCGATTATCGTCATTTCCGCACGCAGTATGGAGGAAGACAAGGCTGCTGCACTGGATAACGGTGCGGATGATTATATTACCAAACCTTTCGGTACTGTGGAACTCCTGGCCCGTATCCGTACAGCACTCCGGCATACACGCACCATGTCGGAAAACGGTGAAATCAGACAAAATGGTTCCTATCATATCGGGGAACTGGAAATTGATTACAAAAAAATGCGGGTTCTCCGGAATGGAAACGATGTTCATCTGACACCCAACGAATTCAGAATCGTGGCTCTGCTTGGCAAACATGCGGGCCGGGTTATGACCTATAAATCCATACTACGGGAATTATGGGGCCCCGCCGCCAGCCTCGATAACAAAATTCTGCGTGTACACATGGCGAGCATACGACGCAAAATAGAACCCAATCCCAATGAACCAAGATACATTTTCACAGAAGTCGGTGTTGGTTACCGGATGGCTGAAAATGAAGAAAACAAGGAGTAACAAACATGCGAATCGGAACTACAGAAATCCTGTTGATCGTGATTCTGGCGCTGATTTTATTCGGCGGCAACAAACTGTCCGGGGTCGGCAAAGCACTGGGAAAAAGTATCAAGGATTTCAAGACTGAGATCAATGACACTTCGGATAATCAGCAGCCAGATGGGAACGCCCCTACTGAAACCAAATAAGGCTGCGAGAATAGAACAAAACAGTTCCTCTGGTATCCAGACTGATACTTTTCCGTCCAGCCGGAAATACTGCTGCAGGCAGAAGAACCCGAATGTAAAAGATCTGAGCTGCAGTCTGCGGAACGCATCACGCAGAATTCTCATACCATCAGAATCCCCTTGGACTTGCTGTTTTGTTCATAAGTCAGAATGACAGGCAAACATCATGCAATCCAGTAGGGCCGGAACAGCCCGAACTTAATGCTCGTGAAAGTCTTCCTTGATAAGTCGAAGAATCGAGAAACCCATACATCACAGCCCCAGGCTGAAGCAGGGATTCTGGAAGAATCGCTCCGGTTTCAGTGCCACCTGAGGTGTAAGATAGTACGATGTAACGGGTAGTTCCAGTTATGAGGGAGTAACAGCCGCCTATGCGCGGAGTTCTGTCGTCATCACGGTTTTACCCGGCAGACTTCAAATTGTGAGACTCATGTTCACTTTGCTGTACATGAGTCTTTGAGACCGTAAAAACAGGTGCAGCGTGTCTGCGCCTTTTTTAATAACCAACAGGAGGATGGAATTCATGAATCAGATGCTTCTTGCACTGACGCTCTTTGTTATCATGTATGTTTTACTGCTTATCTTTTCTGAAAAGCGCTGGATCATTGCTCTTGTCGCAGCCGCTGTGTTTCTGGCGCTGAGTATCGTATCCCCCGACCGTGCACTGGGAGCCATTAACTGGAATGTGCTCATGATGCTAAGTGGTACCATGGCTCTTGTTGAGCTGTTCATTGAAAGCAAAATGCCTCTGCGTATGGCTGAAGGGCTACTGAAAGTGACCCCTAATGTCCAATGGACCATCGTTGCGCTGAGTTTATTTGCCGGTATTATTTCTGCTTTTGTGGATAATGTGGCTACCGTTTTAATGGTCGCTCCGGTCGGTCTTGCTGTGGCAAAGAAAATCAAAACCAATCCGGTCCCGGTGATTATTGCAATTGCCGTATCCAGTAACCTGCAGGGAGCTGCAACCCTCGTAGGCGACACCACGTCCATTCTTCTCGGTGGATACATGAATATGAGTTTTAATGATTTTTTCTGGTTTCACGGGAAGCCCGGTATCATTTTTGCCGTGGAAACCGGAGCATTACTGACTGTCCCCGTACTGCTATGGCTGTTTCGTAAGGAACAAGCGCAGATATCCGCCGAACAGAAAACCCGGGTTACAGATTATGTGCCTACGGTTCTCCTGCTGGGTACCATCATACTGTTGATTGTTGCTTCCCAGTTTCCAAACAAGCCCGAGCTTACCAACGGATTCATCTGCTGTGGTCTGGCTGTAATTGGCATCGTTTATGAGACCGTTCGCAGTAAAAACAGGAAAATCATAACAACAGTGGCAAAAGCCATCGATTATCAGACACTGCTGCTTCTTTCAGGGCTGTTTATCGTAATCGAAGGCCTTACCCAGGCTGGTGTCATTGACGCTATAGCCCAGGCTTTTGTACAGCTCGGTGGTCAGTCTGTCTTCCTGATGTACGCCATGATTGTAGGTGTATCTGTACTGCTCAGCGCGTTCATTGACAATATCCCGTATGTTGCCACCATGCTGCCCGTAGTCACAAATATTGCAGGGCTGATGCACATAGAGCCTTACTTGTTTGCTTTTGGCCTGCTCATCGGGGCAACCCTGGGCGGTAACATCACTCCGATTGGCGCATCCGCGAATATTGCAGGAATTGGTATACTTCAGAAAGAGGGTTATAAAGTCTCCACACGCGATTTCATCCGCATCGGCATTCCCTTCACTCTGATAGCTGCCTTGTCCGGCGCTGTAGTGATCTGGCTGATCTGGGCATAACAGGACATTCAGCCAGATCCCGGCGATCCGACAAGGCCGGTTTTCCTGAAACAGGCATAAGCTCCTCACTCCGGTGAGGAGTTTTTTGCTTTTTGAACAAAAACATAAATATCACTGAATTTGCATATTGATATTCTTTGTTTTGGGATATAATCATATCGTTGCCGGATTGACGGGGCAAGATGATTCGCAAAATCAGCGAATGACTACCGGAAAGTTCAGACTTCTCACGGGACCCTCATGCCCATTGCTGACAATCACCAGCTTTTCCAGATAATCCGTTCTGATGCTATGACCAAATGTCATCAGGCAGCATAAGGATCATCCACATGAAAGGAGTCCTGAGTCATGAAGCGCTATTCTAAGACTGAACTCCGTCTGTTGATCTGCTGTTTTATTACATACACAGCGACCTATATATCGCGATGCAATCTTGCGCCATCTCTGGATGCAATTGCCAGTACATTCCACGTAACCACCGCGACTGTAGGATTGCTTCCTACTTGTTTCGCCCTGCCTTATGCTGCCGGGCAGGCTGTTTCCGGATGGCTGGCTGACCGTCTGCCTGCACCACGAATGATGCTGATCGGTCTGTTGGGTTCAGCCATTGTCAACATGCTTTTCTCTGTATGCCCGGTTTTTACATTATTACTGATCTTATGCTTCATCAACGGCCTGCTGCAATCCCTGATCTGGACTCCCATTATACGTATCATGGCGATTCATTTCCGGGAGGAAGTCCGTAATCATGCTGCATTCTTCATGTCTCTGTCGCTGATTTTTGGTTATCTTCTGGCATGGGCCCTGTCTGGTTTTCTGACCAGCCAACTGCATTGGCGTGTGGCTTTTCTCATTTCAGGCATTGTCACGGCAGCCATTGGTATGCCCGCTATTCTCTCCATGCGCAGGCTGGCTGTACAAATGCAGACCCAGAGTCATCACCAGGAACATCCGGACATACAGGCCCCGGCCCGGCATATGCTTTTGCATACAAACCTGCTTCTGATTCTGATCGCATGTTTTGGAAATGGGTATGTGCGGGACGGAATCATGAACTGGGCAACCAAGCTTCTGATGGATACCCAGAACCTGGATCTGAACAGTGCGGTAGGAATTATCCTGATCATCCCCGCAGTCAACTATCTTGGCATTCAGCTTGGCAGTCTTGTTTTTCATATTGTCAGAAATAATGTGTATCTTTCATGTGCCATTCTTTTCGCACTCTGCACCGGATTCTGCATGGTTCTTGGTCCCGCTACACGTCTGGGGCTTGTACCTTGCATCCTGGTACTTGTATTCATATCGGCCATGAGTTATGGCCTGAACCCATTGCTGACAACCCTGTTACCAATGATCTTCCGCCCTCAGAACCGTATCGCATTCGCAGCCGGTTTGATGGATGCCATGGTCTATGTAGGCAGTGCCTTTTCCGGTTTTTTCGCCGGCTATCTCTCAGACAGTTTTGACTGGAACGCTGTATTCTTTTCCTGGGCTCTGTTCAGTCTTCTCAGTACCATCACCATGGTTTGTGCATGGCACTTCATTCCGCGCCGAAAACATATCCGTTTCCCGTCACATCGGTCCGGTGAATCCTGAAAACACACATTTTTGTTATTGTCTGGTATCAGCTTCCGCACTGTCTGTGTGCAGGGACCGGCAGCAGGACGGTCCGTGCAACAGCAGGCAATCCTGGTGCAGTTTCGTGCGTACTAAAAATCTCCTGACTTACCGCCAGGAGATATCACGCATAGCCGTGTTGTCCAGAGTTCCGGATTTCTCCAGACATTCCTTATCACCAGAAAGCGTCCGGGCAATTACAGACGCTGTTCTGATGTATTCATTCTGTCTGCAAAGGCAGAAAACATGAACAGCAGGCTTGCACTGATCAGCAGACCACCAAAGATGTCAGTCAGCCAATGCACACCGCAAAGCAATCTGCCCACCACCGTAACACCAATGATAATTGCACAGACCAGACGAACGCCTGTCCTGAGTTTCATGTTCGGCAGATACTGCCCGATTGCCATCATCGTGCTTCCCATCACTGTACAAACCAGCATGGTATGTGTGGACGGAAAAGACGCTTCCGGGGTATCTGCCCCAGGCATCACGATCGGACGATAGTTCACAATAAACTTTTCAAAGAAAACATAGAGTATCATCACAAGCACATACAGTGCACCCAGTCTCAGTATGGCCGGATCCACTTTCCGCAGCGATTTTCTCTGTATAAGCTGGATAACACCTATACACGCAAAAACTCCCGCCGTTGCAATTGTGACCAGACCAAGGCCCTGTGTAATCTTGTACCACGTCATATTTACGCCGGTTCCGTCATGGAATGCTGCATTCACATGGGATAAACCAATTACTGTACCTTCCGGTCCCACAGCAGCCACATCCACCGATTTCAGCAGAATAATCAGCAGGACAAACATGCACAGCATAACCCCGGACAATACCCATTTCCGGCTTTGTTTCATCAGGCGAATCCCCTTCCGTATTTCTTTGCTGCCTACACGGATACATGCTCCGGCTTTCCGTATGCCAGGATGCCAACCCGGTAGCTGTCTGCAGCCACACAAGGATACCACAAACTCTGTACCGCGAAAAGCTTCTTTCATTCTGCAGGGAAAAGCGGCATACTCTTTTGTGTTTTCTTCTGTTTTGTTACAATTAACCAGAGCATACTCCATTGTACCTTGAGAACACAATCACCTGTCCGGCTCCCCAAAACTCTGCTCTTCCTTGCTTTTTGCTTATCAGACTTCACCCGTCCCGGAGAAGGAAACCGATTCGGTCACAGAAGAGTTTATCGTTAAACCCACAAGCATGTCGTCTGCTTTCATCTCTGGTATCATGAACCCGAACAGAACACCTGAGCAGACGAAAGCGGAAAAATGGCATTACTTATATGATCTGCTATGCATGCTGCCGTCTGGCAGCATAATCAAACGCATACATCATGCTTCCCAACCATATCACCAAAGAACCAGCTCATCTTTTCCTGAAACATCACCTGCCCAACTTCAAGGCCTTTCAGAAGACCTTGTGGAAGCCCTGAAACCGGAGAATGCGTTCCGAATGGAAAAGTACATTCTTCACAGACACCTGCATCTGTTCC
>ONWQ01000118.1 GCA_900321565.1 uncultured Eubacteriales bacterium | reverse complement strand
GAACTGATCATAGGTCAGACCGTGCCCGGCCAGACGGAACAGATGCAGGCACTGCGCGAAGCGCTCTCGCATGTGACTGCGACCCGGATCTCGGACAGGATCTATGAAGAACTCTATTCCAAAATGATCGTCAATGCATGCATTACCAGCCTGGGCGCCATCTGCGGACTGCTGCTCGGGCAGATGATGAACCGTCGGGACGCGCGCAGGATCTTCCTGGGCATCATCCGGGAAGCCGTACAGGTGGCAGACCGCCTGAACCTGACGCTCCCGCCCTATGGCGGAAAGCTGGACTATGCCCGTCTCATGCACGGGAACAGTCTGCTGGATGACGCGCGCCGGCACGTGACCATCTGGGTAGTCGGCGTCAAGTACCGTCATCTCAAGTCGTCCTCCCTTCAGTCCCTGGAGCGCGGACAGAAGACGGAGGTCGACGGTTTCAACGGCTATATTGCGGAAAAAGGCCGCGCCTGCGGTGTGGACTGCCCGGTGAATGCGCGCCTTGTGGAGATGATCCACGAGATTGAACAGGGCAAACGTAAGATCTGTACGGATAACCTGCAGGATGCCGGGCTTGTGGCACACTGCTGAGAACATGAGACCAGGAAAACAGAGGAGGAAACCGGAATGAGAGCATGGGTTGCTGTTGACGGGGCACGTCCGGGCGTCCGGATCCCGAAAGAGCTGCACGGACATTTTTCCGAGCATCTCGGACGGTGCATCTATCAGGGACTGTTCGTCGGCGAAGACTCCCCGATCCCCAATGAGCATGGTATGCGCAAGGATGTGGTGAAGGCACTCAAGGAGATCGGCGTGCCGCTCCTGCGCTGGCCGGGCGGCTGCTTTGCGGATGAATACCACTGGCGCGACGGCATCGGGCCCAGGGAAGCGCGTAAGCGCATGGTGAACACCCACTGGGGCGGTGTGGTGGAGGACAATACGTTTGGCACGCATGAGTTCCTGGAACTCTGCCGGCAGATCGGCTGCGAGCCCTATATCAATGCCAACCTCGGTTCCGGCACGGTGCAGGAAATGAGCGAGTGGGTGGAATACCTGAACAGCGACGGCGATTCCACCGTAGCCATGGAACGCTGGAAGAACGGCCACCGCGAGCCCTACGGCGTCAGGTACTGGGGCGTCGGGAACGAGAACTGGGGCTGCGGCGGGAACATGACCCCGGAAATGTATGCGGACCTGTACCGGAGATACCAGACATACTGCCGGGATTACGGGGCGCATAAGCTGTTCCGGATTGCCTGCGGGCCGAGTGATGCGGACTGGCACTGGACAGAAGTGCTCATGCAGAAGGCGGGCAGGTACATGGACGGCCTGACACTGCACAGCTATACCGTGCCCTCGGGATCCTGGGCGGAGAAAGGTTCGGCCACAGAGTTTGACGAAGCAAGGTACATGCAGACCCTGGCGCGTGCCTACCGTATGGATGCGCTGATCCGCGGGCACCTGGCCATCATGGACCGGTATGATCCGGAACACCGGGTCAAGCTCATGGTGGACGAATGGGGCTGCTGGCACGATGTCGAGCCCGGAACGAACCCGGGCTTCCTGTACCAGCAGAACACCATGCGCGATGCCATGGTCGCAGCCCTGACCCTGGATGTGTTCCACCGGTATGCGGACCGGCTCGGCCCCTGCTGCATTGCGCAGATGGTGAACGTGCTCCAGTCTGTGGTCCTCACCGAAGGCGACCGGATGCTGGTCACACCCACAGGTCTTGTGTTCATGCTGTATAAGGCGCACCAGGAAGCGCAGAGCCTGGAACAGGCAGTGTTCTGTGACTGTATGGACAACGGGCTCAGACAGCTGTCCGTATCCGCGTCCCGCAGGGAGGATACGGTGACCCTGACGCTCACCAACCTGCATCCCGCGCAGGCACTGGAGACGGAGGTGCGTCTCGACGGTGTCACCGTCCGGGAGACCGCGGCGCGGATGATCCGCGGGGATATGCACGCCATGAACACGTTTGAGGATCCGGAGCATGTGCGGATTGAGCCGCTCGACGGCATCCGCTGCGACGGACAGACCCTGTCACTCACGCTTCCGGCGTGCTCGGTCTGTGAAGTGACGGTCCGTGTCTGAGCGGAAACCATGCCGCTGCCTGCTGAAGGACTCGCTTCCGCAGATGCAGCAGCGGATTGAGGAATATATTGCGCTGATCCCGGACGGGGAACGCGTGCCGGAAGTCGTGCGGCAGGCGCGGCTCCGGTGCTGCCTTGCGTGCAACGCACTGCGGGACGGCACCTGCGGCCTGTGCGGCTGTTATGTGGAAGCGCGCACGGCCCGGGCGAGGATCGCATGCCCGGACGTGCCGCCCCGGTGGCAGGCGTATCCTGACGGGAAAGAAGAAATAGACGGAGGAGAGAACCATGAAACTGACACCCAATGATATTGCAGCCATGCTGGACCATTCCACGCTCCAGCCCTACCTGACCGAGGCGGACATCCGCCATGGCGCGGAGGTCGCG